>CAMFSS010000337.1 GCA_945983195.1 uncultured Prevotellaceae bacterium
ACGGGTGGCAGGGTGTGCATGTGGAGTTCCCGTTTATTCAGCTCACCACTCTCGACGAGCACCAGGACATGAAGCAGGTTACACTCAATAATCCCAACAAGAAATGAAAGTCACAATTACAGAAGACAGAATCCGTCAGTACCTCCCAAACACTTTCGCCGTTGTCGAGGGTGAAACGCCTCTCTGGGAGAAGATTCAGGGATATGCCGACCGCGTAGCATCTATACTCTCTCAGAAACTTGTCGGCGCTGCCGACTTCTCAGGCTTCGATGCAATCTCAATACACCTCGAGCGCACAGTAATTCAGTGGGCTGTCGCCGACGCTCTCCCTTCGCTCGACCTCGTCATCACCCCTGCCGGTGCAGGCATCGTCAGCACTCAGGAGGTTGCCCCGGCTTCGAAGGAGCGCATTGCACGCCTCATCGACTTCTTCTACCGCGCAGCGTGCAGCAACATATCCGCTCTCATGGAGATGCTGCATCATTGCGCGCAGTGGCGCAGCTCTGAGGTCGGCAAGAAGTTCTGCGGAACATTCATGCTCACACCGCTTTCGATTCCTGATGGCATCAAGCCTCTTGAACTCATAGACAGCCTCGAAACCGAGATTGCACGCCGTCGCTCGTTCCAGAAGAAGGCTGCAATATATTTCCTCGGCAATGAGGTGGTGCGCATCATTGCCGATGCTTCAATAGGCATAGCTGATAACGAAGACTACCGCCTTCTTGTTCCGCTGATGCAGCGCGCATACGTCCGTTGGGCTGAATCGGGCCGTCCGCTCTCAAGGATATACCTATGGCACGCCCTTGAAGATGTTATCGCCACGGCACGGGATCTCGGTCTCGGTGAGCTCCTCGTCCAAGAAGAGCCTGAGTTTGAGAACGACGTTAAAGGCGCATTCTACTTCTGACATGGATAAGCCTCTATCTTTCGACATTCGCGTGCCTCTGTCGTGGAACGCGCTATCGCAGGAGCAGCTTCGCTTCCTCCTCCGCACTGTCGTTGCCGTGCAGTCGGCGCAGGGCGAGGGCACATCTGTCGCCTCTCGCACTCGCGCCATGGTGGCATCAATATGCCTCTGCCGCTGGAACGGCATCGAGGTCGACGGCTATGCCGGCGACTCGTTCATGCTATCGGTAGCCAAGACGCTCTTCGACTGTCGGGCGGCCGCTTTCGCCGAGGCTGTCGGGCTGATGGCGTGGATTGGCGAGATCCCTAAGTTCCCGGTGCGCCTCGATACGGGCGACGGTCACAGTGCCGCCGATGCTCAGCTAAGCGGTGTGTCGTTCGCCAAGTTCCTCGCTCTCGACAATCTGTGGCAGGGCTATCTCGCAACAAACAGCGACGACCGACTCCGCGACATGGCGGCTATCCTATACGATGCCGACGACATCAACCCCTCTAAGGAGGAACTCCTCGGCGTGTTCTACTGGTGGGCTTCAGTGAAGCAGCTTTTCAGCAACCTTTATCCGTCGTTCTTCCGCTCTTCCGACGTGGCAGAATCGCAGCCCGACTACAAGTCTCTTCAGAAGGGCATGGATACTCAGATTCGCGCACTCACGAAGGGCGACATTACTAAGGAAAGCCTTGTGCTTGCCTCCGACTGCCGGCGTGCCCTCACCGAGCTTGACGCTCTCGCTGCCGAATACGATGAAATCAAACGTAAATACCCCGATTATGCAAAATAACTTCAAATGGGATTCCTCGCAGTTCTTCCGCGACCTCACGGCATCTAACCGTCTCGCCGCGGATAAGGGCTTCACCTTCGCCCGCGTTTCCGGGCTTGAAGGTTTCCAAGACGCACTCCAGTCCGTCAATTCCCGTAAGCCAATCGTTGCCGTGTCCGACTCCTCTTCAGGTGTCATCTACACCGACAACTCTCCACACACCGAGCGCGTGGAACTCATCTTCATCGGCGTGCCCTACCGCATCGACGACATGAAGGCTCGCGAAGCTGCTATGAATACCGTCCGCGAATTGTTCCGACAGTTCTGCACTCGCATTATGCTCGAACGCGTTCGCCTCGAGCAGCACAGCATCTACATCGACGACCGTATTCCGCTAACCGAAATCGACCGCTACACTTTCTCCGGCATGGCGTGCGCATACTTCAATCTTCGTGTCACAACTTACACAAACCTCGTATATAACCCCGACGAATGGCAGGCTCCGAACAACTGAATCAGCAGGACTCGCGCGAAAAGTATGTGCGTGGCTGGAACGCTACGATGATCGACATCTGGCAGGAACGCATCTACGCACTGCGTGTCTACAACACCGGTATGCTCTACCGCTCTGTGATGGAGCTGCCGGTCACTGCCGATGGTCGCTTCACTTCGTTCTCGCTCAGTCAGCTCTTCCTTGAATACGGTATCTGGCAAGACCTCGGTACGGGGCGAGAAGTACCGTTCGGCAATCACGGCGACATTGGCCGCGCAAAGGTGCGTGAACGCCGCCGGTGGTTCTCCACAAAGTATTACTCATCGGTGATGAACTTGAAGGACTTCATGGCTGAAAGCCTCGGCAGGGAATTCATTGGTATGTTCGCTGCCAACCTCGACTCCGACAACCTACGCTACGCTTCGAAGCACTACCAACGGATGGGCTACACAAAAACATATTGATGGTGTCTTGTGCCCTATCGAGGCAAAAGGATAAATTAGCAATTAAAAGATACCCCATGGATATTAATATTGATAATGTACTCGCCAAGATTGACGCTCTGTCGCAATGCGTGCTGAAGGACTCTATCTCCCCTTCCTCTCTCGCTGCTATCCTCCGCGACATGGCTCAATACTGCTCCGATAAGGCTGCTTCCGGCGACATCGACCTACGGCTATCGGAATTGGGCAGCCAACTCGCAGCTCTCTCCCTCCGTATCGACAAGTGCGCCAACAAAGATGAATTGTCAGAATTGGGCAACAGCCTCGCAGCTCTATCCAGTCGTGTAG
>CAMFSS010000338.1 GCA_945983195.1 uncultured Prevotellaceae bacterium
CGCGCTGCGTCCGGTCCTGCGCTCGTCGAGGCTCAGAGTGCCCTGCGCCGCCGGTTTCTGCTCCGGCTGTGCACCATCGGCTGCCTTTGCGCCTTCTGCTGCATCAGCGGCAAACTCCATCACCACATCGCTGCCATCGGGGGCTACGTAGTGCGGACGCATATTCACAGGGTCGAGCCAAGCCTGCACGCCGAAACTGCGGAGCGATGCCACAGCAAAAATGTCGCGCGAAGTAGGGTAGATGCCCTTGCGGTGGCGATAGACGCTCTCTGGCGAAATGTGCACCGTCTTTGTGCCTTCGGGCTGCGCAGTGGCAATGTTGGCGGCAATCCACTTCACCCATTCGTCAGGGTGGGCGGCATAGCGGCTGCGCTGCTTCTTCGGAATGTTGGCGGAGAAGAAAGCGCGGTAGGGTGTGAGGGTTTCATTGAAAATGCGGGGCGACATCACGCGCTCCACAAATGATGCAGTGTCGGCACCGGCAGGAATGTGCTCAGTGTAGCTGTCGGCGAGTATATCGGGGGTTATGTCGCGCAAGTCCTTGGCGCTGAGCGCGAGCAAGTAGCGTGCGGCAAGCCGCTTGTTGCGGGCACGGTCGAGGAAGCCGCGAATCACGCCGTGATTGCCGTAGGAATCAGCAAGAAGCGATGCTGCATCGTCGCCAAGACCATTCGCGGCGGCATATCGGCGCGACTCCTCAGTCGTGACAAAAGTAGCCATGTAGGCATTGCGCAGCGAGTCCTCGGCAGCAAGGCGCAGCTTGTTGGAATCGGCTTGAGCCGGGGTGGGAGAGGGCAGATTGGCACTCTGCCGCGGCGGAGTAATGGTGAAGTCGGTAACGCCCTCATAGCCGGAATCCTTGTCGAGCACCACATCGAGCGTACCGCTGCGCCCAACGGTGTACTTTGCGAAACCGAAACGGCTGCCGTCGGTAGCCCAAATCACCAAGTCGCCAAGTCCGGCAGTGAGCGTAGCCATTCCGTCGGCATCGGCAGTCTTGGTGGCAATAGGGTAGAACTCAGCATAGTTATAGAGGCAGAAACGCACTGTTGCCCCCTTTATGGCACGACCGTCGGTGCCAACGACACGCACCCTTGCCGTGTCGACCGGGGCATAGTTGGCAGTGACGTTGATGCAGGCGTTGATGCGGTTGCGCGAGAGCACCTCCTCAGGGCCGTAGTAGCTGCCGAGAGTGTTGGTGTTCATAAGCATTCCGCGCGATGCCGGGGCATTAAACCAAGCCAGGTCGAGAATCGGTTCAGGCTCACACGCACCGAGGAAGTGCCAGCCTCCGTCGACCCACACCTCCACCCAGGCGTGGTTGTCGTCGGTGTGCGCCCAGCGCGGAGTGTAAATCTGCCGGGCAGGGATGCCCACCGCACGCATTGCAGCCACAGCGAGAGTCGACTCCTCGCCGCAGCGTCCCCACGAAGTCTTGATGGTGGAGAGTGGGGGAGAAGTGCGCGAGTCGCTGGGGCGGTAGGTGACGTGCTCATGCAGCCAGTGGTTCACTTCGAGGGCGGCATCGGTCATCGAGAGGTGGCGGATGCGCGGAGCAAGCTCGCGGTAGAGCACCATACGGGCACTGTCGAGGTGTTCATTGTTCACTCGCACCGGCAGCACAAAGTGGCGAAACTCGCGTTCGGGCACAAGCCTGCCCCACGGCATCTCGGCACGCGCACGCAGCGCAGCTTCAATGTTCAGGGTATAGAAGTGTCGCGGGTAGTCGAGGCTGTCGGCAAGAATCATCGTGCCATACAGGAAATCAAGATATTCCCGCACCTCATCATTCGGTGCAGGCTTGGCAGGAGTGAGTTTTGCCATTGGGCAAGTTGCGGCTTTCTTTCCAGGCTTTGCTGCCGACAGTGAGAAAGCGGCAATTATCGCCAAACAGGCTGTAATAGTGCGTAATGTCATATATTTTTTTGAGTTGTAGCGACGCGCAACTGCAATCGCGCATCAGCAATAGTTATCGTTGAGTTTGATTCATGCGTCATTTGCATTTATGGCTGCGTGCAGCAAGCGCGGCTACGATGTCACGCACCTCGGCAACATCGGTGGTGAGGCGCGTGTCGCTGTCGCTGCTTCCCATCGCCACCTCGCAGCGCGAGAATGTCATGGCCGACGGTTGTGCGCTCCGTGCCGAAGCGTGTAATTCGCGGCAACCGCTGAGTCGCGCAATTTCGGCGGCATTGCGACTGTTCACTCCGCAACCGGCAAGAATGATGATGCGCCCGGCAGCGACATCATTGAGGCGGCGCAGCATTGCAGCACCCTCAAGAGCCGTAGGGGCAAGCCCCGAAGTGAGTACACGGTCGAATCCCATGGCGATGATGCACTCCAGGCTTCCAAAGGCATCGGCAACACGGTCGAAAGCACGGTGGAAAGTGAGACTCAAGCCGTGGCTTCGTGCAGCATCGGCAAGGCGAAGGCAAGTGTCGGTGTCGATGCTTCCATCGGGGAGCAGCGCACCCACCACCACACCGTCGGCTCCGCATCGGGCAGCCATGTTCACATCACTGAGCATCATTTCCACCTCCTCGGGCGAGTAGACGAAGTCGCCCTCACGCGGACGAACAAGCACATTCTTCCGGATTCCGGGTACTGCCACAGCACGGCTGACGAAGCCCTCCGACGGCGTGACACCGCCTACCGCAAGAGCCGAGCACAGCTCTACTCTTGCAGCACCGCCCTCGGCGGCAGCAATCACCGCAGGGATGTCGCCGGCACAAATCTCAAGCAGTCTATCCATGACATAATCATTTTCTATTGCAAATCTACAAAATTTCTTCGAGGGAACGCCACATTGCCAATAAAAAACGGCAAAATCAGCGAAAATGCCACCTCCTAAACTCAAAAAATGCAAAATATCCTTTGCCGTACCAAAAAATAGTATTAACTTTGCAGTCGCTAACGCGCTCGGGGTGTAGCACAGTTGGTTAG
>CAMFSS010000339.1 GCA_945983195.1 uncultured Prevotellaceae bacterium
CCCGCGTCCTTCCCGCTCGAGCTTGATGACGACTTGAATCACCTTTGTTTTGCTCATCCGGCATCCATCCATTTGATTGCGATACTGCTGCTCCACACCTTTAGCCACGTCGACAACTATTATTACGCTGTCGACGGCAGTGAGAGTGCGATATGTGTCCTCGGCAAAATCCTGGTGACCCGGGGTGTCGAGGATATTGATTTTGTAGTCGCCATAGTTGAATCCCATCACCGAAGTCGCAACCGAGATGCCACGCTGCTTCTCAATCTCCATCCAGTCGGAAGTAGCGGTTTTCTTGATTTTGTTCGACTTTACAGCGCCAGCCACGTGAATTGCGCCACCAAAGAGCAGGAGCTTCTCGGTGAGCGTTGTCTTACCGGCATCGGGGTGCGAGATAATGGCAAATGTGCGACGTTTCTCTATTTCAGTAGTTAAATTAGCCACGTTTCAATAAATGGTTTTTACTTTGTATGTTGATTTTATGAATGTCAATTCTCAGTTGCATGATTTAAGCTCGGCAATGCAGCGTGCGAGGCTCTCCTCCCAATATGGGATAGTGATGCCGTAGGCTGCCTTTATTTTCGTCTTGTCGAGTACGCTGTAGAATGGGCGGACGGCACGGGTGGGGTAGTCCTTGCTCTTGATGGGGCTTACCGTGCAGCCGCTGATTCTGGCAATGCGGTGAATGGCTTTGGTGAAGTCGTACCACGAGATTGCGCCTTCGTTGCTGAAGTGGTAGATGCCTGGTTTCCATTCATCGGCAGTGATGATGGCGAAAATGGCAGTGGCAAGGTCGGCGGCGGCAGTGGGGGTGCCCACCTGGTCGCACACCACGCTGAGCGTGTCGCGGCTCTCGCCGAGTGCAAGCATCGTCTTTACGAAGTTCTTGCCGAATGGTGAGTAGAGCCACGCTGTGCGCACGATAATGCTGTCGGTGGCATACTTGAGAAGCTCACGTTCGCCCTGAAGCTTTGTGACACCGTACACCGACTTGGGGTTTGGCTCATCGGTCTCCTCGTAGGGGCGGCAATTGTAGCCGTCGAACACATAGTCGGTCGATATGTGGAGCACCCGTGCGCCGTGATTGCGTGCGGCTTTTGCCAGATTTACGACGGCATCGACATTGAGCTTCGTGCATAGTGCGGTGTCGTCCTCGGCACGGTCGACGGCAGTGTAGGCAGCACAGTTCACTATTACATTGATCGAATGCTGTTGAACAAAGGCTTCAACGGCATTGGCATCGGTTATGTCGAGCGTGTCGACATCGGTGAAAAAGGCTTTTACTCTGCCTGGATTGGCAGCCACTATGCGCTGCATCTCGTTGCCGAGCTGGCCATTGGCTCCGGTGACTAAAAGGTTCGTTGGCATTATCGTTTGTAATTTTGTTTTATAGGGTCGGAATAAAAAACTTGAATAGATTATTCTATATTTTTTGCCTCGTCAGGCAAGCGGCTCGGCCGACACGTCGGGGTCGTCCTCGAAGATAGGCTTCTGCTCATTGAGCATGAATAGGCGTGTGAGTGCCACGATGAAGCAAGTAATCTGTTTCACAGCCTGCTTTGTCCCCTCGCTCACTTCCTTGCCCTGCATGTGCAGCAGTGTAGTGCCATATAGGGCATTGAAGCAAGTTTCGATCTCATCTGCTGGATTGTCGCCGGATTTGGCACGAAGCTCTACGATATATGGCAGAGTCTTGTAGAACTCGGCACCGTATTCGGGAAATTTTGGCGATTTCAGCAGCTCGCGGTGCAGGTCGTTGAGGCGAATGAGCACGTTTTTATTGATTTGCAGGTGTCCGTGTTCGCGCACATTCTCAAGCTGCATCATTTTCACTATGTTCTCGGTCCAGTCGCGCTCCTCGGCACGCACATTCTCGGGCATCTTGGCAATGAGCTCGGTCTCGATGCGGTCGAGGTCGAGATTGTAGGCACGCATCAGATCCTCGATGTGCCACATATAGAGCAGATACTCGGCAATGTTGCTTCGGCGGAGTTTTTCAGCAATTGTCATGGCATCAACCGAATTTACTGATTTTGCGCAGCGCCGGCTCGTTGATAATCTTGATGCGGCGGCCATCGACTGTGATAATCTTCTCGGTAACGAATGCCGACAGGGTGCGTATTGCGTTGGACGTGGTCATGTTTGAGAGATTCGCAATGTCTTCGCGCGCCATGTAGATTTTTAGCGTTTCGCCGTCCTCTTCGTAGCCGTAGTTGTCGATCAGCAGCGAGAGTGACTCGGCGAGGCGTCCGCGAATGTGCTTCTGCGTGAGGTTGACCATCTTTGTGTCGGATCCGCCAAGGTGCTTCGACAGCTCGTGAATGAAGAACCATGCGAGCTGGCGGTTGTCGTCGATGAGTTTCGACACAAGGCTCATGCTGATTGCGCCAAGGGTCGACGGCTCGAATGCTGCCGTACTCGACACGTAAGGCTCCTTTGCAAAATAGGCGCGGTAGCCGAAATACTGAATCGGGCGGTAGAGGCGCAGAATCTGCTGTCGGCCGCCAATGCCGTCCTTGAACATCTTCACCTTGCCCTTGAGCAGGCACCAAAGATATTCAGGCTCATCATTCTCGGCATATATGATTTGATTCTTCTTGAAATTGTGAATCACGAAATTATCAACCACAATATGCTTCTCATCTTGCGAAAGGACTGACCATAATTCCGCAAGATCTTCACTCATTACTTTTTCAAGAGTACTCTTTTTTATCATAAACTAAAAAAGCTAAAAAAATGCACGTGCTATAAAACATTGCTTTACAGCACGCAAAATTACACATTATAAACGTAACTGCCAAAATTTCGGCCAAAAAACCGCAATTTAGCCCGACTGGCATGATGCATTCACACCTTATTCCCCTGACATTGCCGTGTGGGTGCCACGCAGTAAGTCGCTTTTCCAAAAGTTATTTGTGGCGAATGGCATAGTGTGTCATAG
>CAMFSS010000340.1 GCA_945983195.1 uncultured Prevotellaceae bacterium
TTCCGGTTTTCAAGAAGTTGGACTCACATCTTTATGGTTTAGCGGACAGTAATATTTCAAAATACCTATTTTGCATCGAATTTATAGCTGATGGAAAACTGGATAAAATTGTGCAGATAATCCTCAAACTCCTCACTCCTGCCGTTCACACTTTCACTGGCATCTTGGAAAGTCTGTGAATTGAAAATATCGTTTGCAGCAATAGTGAGGGTCAGTTTCTTATTCATCAGCCGCGCTATGGCTTTGGCATTGAGTACAAGGAAGTCGCGATTGAAACGTGGTGTATTGTAGCCTTTATAGCCATAAAACTCCGGGCAGAGCTTAAACTCAAAAATACCGACCTTATATCCGGCATCGGCATTGAGTGAATATTGGTAGATATTGAATTTCGACACATCATCCTCATTATAGCGATTATTCTTTATAGTGAGACTGCCATCTACATCGAGCTTGAAATTTCCAATCTGGTAAGTTGCCGATGGTTCATAGGCAAACGAAGTAACCTTTTGGCTTGTAAGAGTGCGCTCATCAATGCCATCAACAATGGTCATTAGGCCGTATGTGGAAGTGTTCTTGATTTTTATTCTGTTTGATATATCCACATTCTTCACCGTCAATGAATAATCAATTGTTCCAACCAAAGAAACGCCACCTTTCATATTTTCACTGCTTGTGCGGTAACCTCGCGATGCAGAATTGTTGAAAAGCACATTGCCAATAGGGGCGAAATCTTTAGCGGCATCTACTCCCAGCGACAGCATCTGTTCGTTTTTGGGAAGCATTAAGACGTATGTAAGCCCACCTTTAAGTTGCTTTGAGCATTTCAGCGCAGAATTACCTTCGGTGATAAAGAGCGGATTTGAGTCGTCAACGTAATCAAGGCTACTCAAAATATCGGGCAGAGTATTGAGTAGCTTTATTGAGCCACGCAGCGAGTTGGTATTGCTCTTTTTCCACTGAAAAGATAGAATAGGGGAGACTAAGACTGTGTTGCGCACAGCAGCCGTATCAAGAGCACCACGGCAATAGTCCATTTTTTCGTGCTTTACCTCTAATTCTATGCCCGGCATCACCATGAATTTGCCCACTTTCCATGTTCCGTCAATCTGAACCGAATTGTCAATCACATTTAGGCGTGAATCAAGGGTGTTATTGCGGTCGAAGACTTCATTGAGCATTGCAGCAGAATCTTCCTTGTCATTGTTGTAGTCAAACGAATAAGATGCTTCTATCATGAATTGTTTCGACAGCCACATCGAAACGTCTGCAAATATTCCGGCTGCGAAATTGCGAGTCTTGCCATCGGTTGTTCGCAACTCATCTGCCACA
Source organism: uncultured Prevotellaceae bacterium (assembly GCA_945983195.1). Taxonomy (GTDB): domain Bacteria; phylum Bacteroidota; class Bacteroidia; order Bacteroidales; family Muribaculaceae; genus CALZFJ01. Next base: position 1,330 of record CAMFSS010000340.1, read on the forward strand.
GTGCCATCATAATTATAAGTGTTATTGCTTAGCGACGAGCGGTTATAGTCGTCGTATTTAAGGTTTGCACCAATTCCCACAATGTTTTTTGCAAAAAAATGCTTGCCTGTGATTAGCAATTTAGCTGCCGCTCCCTCTTTCCGACTTGTAGCTAAATAGCGAGCATCATTGACTTTAGTTTCAGCTTCATCGTTGAGCCACGAAGTGCTGTTGGTTTCCGAGTCTTTTATTGAGCGATTGTATTTTGCATCAGCCCTTATAGATAGTGTTGTGTTTGGATTGAGATTCAAAAATGAGCTGAAATTCAGTGGTGTTTCAATTGCATGTTCATATTCCGACACGACCGACTGCGACATATTCGATTCAGCACCATCGAGGAAAGTCTCCTTTCGCGTCTCGGTTTTGCTTCTATCGTCGTAGTGATTGAAAAATCCGGTCACGTCCCATCTGCTTCGGTTTTTCCAACCCTCAAACGCGGGATTCCACGAGTGTTGATACCCGGCGGCTCCCATCTGCTGCCTTATGCGCGAACCTCCCATTCCGAATCTGCCTGAGAAGCCGTAGGGTTTATACATCATGTCGTCATCGCCGACTCGGGCATATACCATCAGTGGGTCGCTGTCGCTAAGTCGATTCGTGCGCAAGTTGCCAGCATAATTTGCCTTAGTAGTAATATCTGCCGAAACCTCACCATACCACTTGTCTAGCCAACCCTTTTTTATTACTATGTCGAGTACCTGCTCAATCTTGCAGTCGTAATTTCCTGTGCGCTCGGCAAACTCCGATTGATTGTCATATCCTTTTATCTCCTGAACGGCCTCCACCGGCAACTGACCGATAAGATTATCGGAGAGTGTGTTGTTGCCATTCATGCGCAATCGGACAGGGCGACCATTCCACGACAGAGAGCCATCACCGTTCAACTGCATTCCGGGCAGTTTTTTGAGCAGAGCATCAAGCCTCTCACCCTCTTCAAGGCTGAACGCTTCGGGATTGAAGACAATGGTATCGCCGCGTAATGTGAATCGCTTCATCTTCGCCCTTACTTTTAGCTCCCGGAGTATCTTAGTGTTTGGCTTCATCTCAATGTCGCCAAGATGATTTAAGGCAGTATCTGAGCTACAAGCCACATTCACACGCTTGTCGTAGTATCCAATAGCTGATATTTCAACTGTTGTGCGAAGCATGTAGGCATATTCCGAAAAGCAGCCTAAAGAGTCGCTCGAAGTGGTACTGCCAAATTCCGAGCCTTCATTAACTTGCTTTATATAGACGTATGCACCCTCAATAGGTTCCTTGGTTTCGGCATCAATGATGCGACCTTTCAGCGTATCCCCCATAACACACAGTGCCACGGCAACAAGAACAATTATAGATAATAATATGCGTTTCATAATTAAAGTTCTCAATCAACATTCACAGTCAGCCACAATGGTGGCAAAGTGCATTTTCATAAAACGGCTACAAATATAGCTATTTTTCCCCAATTTTACCCCCCCCCCAATGTTTTATCATGAAAAACCGGGAAAAACCGCCACCGGTAATAGACGCATCAAAATGACCAGCTTAATAAGCATCGA
>CAMFSS010000341.1 GCA_945983195.1 uncultured Prevotellaceae bacterium
GCAATTTAGAAATTGATAGCGACCAAGCACATTATAAATATGTTTATTATTGGCTTTGCAATTCATATGAGGTATTAAGGGCAATGGGTGAGGGAAGCCAAAATAATATTAATAGTCAGAAAATTAAAAATTTTCCTATCCCAGTGCCGCCGATGGAGGTGCAGGAGAAGATTGTGGGGGTTCTTGACCGATTTGATACTTTGGTGAACGACCTGAGCAAAGGTCTTCCGGCAGAGATTGAAGCGGTGAGGGAGCGATATGAATATTATAGAAATAAGTTGCTGACTTTTAAGGAAATTCCGGCATGAATACATTTCTGAAGAATAAAGGTAATTGCAGAAGTCTGAGAGTGTATAGGGTGGCGAAGATAATCTACGACATCACGTATCTCTTCACGCGGCGCTTTCTAAACCCACACGACCGCACGACCGACCAGATGGTGCAGGCAGCACGTAGCGGCAAACAGAATATTGTGGAAGGAAGCAAAGCTGCTACCACCTCAATGGAAACCCAGATAAAGCTCACTAATGTGGCAAAAGCGAGTCTGCAAGAGTTGCTTGAAGATTATGAAGACTATCTGCGAGTGCGCGACCTATCAATTTGGGATAAAAATAGCGCAAAGGCACTGCAAACGCGCGAGTTTTGCGCCACACACCTTGATGATGCCTATTACCGTCAGGCAGTGAAAGTGCGAAGTGATGAAACTGTGGCAAATATTGCCATTATTCTGATTCATCAAGCCGATGTGCTTCTTCAGGGCTTAATCAACAGGCAGCAAAGCGACTTCCTCGCCGAAGGTGGCATAAGGGAGCAAATGTCGCAGGCAAGGCGCCAGTGGCGAAGCAGCCACAGTGGGAGCAGTGGGAGCACTCAGAGCTCTCAGAGTGCTCCGAGTGCTCGGCAGGGCTCGCTGACGCTCGCCGGCACTGCCCCAGCTGCTCCCAATGCCCCAGCCGCGAGCGTCAGCGAGCAAAGCCCGAGTGCTGTGAGTGCTCGGAGTGCTCCGAGTGCTCGGCAAGGCTCGCTGACGCTCGCCGACAGTGCTCCATCAAATAAACCAAATAACCCCAAGTGACAATGAAAGAATACGACTGCATATCTCAAAACACGGAATCGACCGTGGTGGCTGAATTTGAGGGCGGCTACTACAGCAGCGCACAATACCAAAGCGAGGCTGAAATGGAAGCGGACTTTATCAAGCGGCTTCAGCGTCAAGCATACGAATATCTGCCTATCACCTCTGAAAGGGAGTTGATTGACAACCTACGCACCCAGCTTGAAAGGCTCAACAATTTGCGCTTTACCGACAAGGAGTGGAAGGAGTTTTTCAAGAAATATCTCGGCAACCCCAACGAGGGCATAGTGGAAAAGACCCGCACCATTCAGGAAGACCACAAAAAGGTGCTTACGCGCGACGATGGCTCGTTTGTGAACGTATATCTTATCGACAAAGAGAATATACACAATAACTCGCTGCAAGTCATCAACCAATATGTGCCGGAGGGCGGCAGCCACGAGAACCGCTACGATGTGACAATCTTAGTGAACGGTCTGCCACTTGTGCATGTGGAACTGAAACGCCGTGGCGTGGAAGTGCGCGAAGCCTTCAACCAAATTCGCCGCTACAACCGCGAATCGTTTTGGGCAGGCAGCGGACTTTTTGAATTTGTGCAGATTTTCATCATCAGCAACGGCACTCTCACCAAATATTACAGCAACACCACTCGCGACAGCCATGTGAAGCAGCAAAACAAGGGGAGCAAGAAGCAAACGAGCAATTCGTTTGAGTTCACCTCCTACTGGGCACTGCTCGACAATGAGCCGATACGCGACCTTGTGGATTTCACCGAAACATTCCTCTCGAAGCACACACTGCTCAATGTGCTCACCAAATACTGCGTGTTCACTGCCGAGAATATGCTTCTTGTGATGCGCCCATACCAAATAGCAGCCACTGAGCGCATAATTCAGCGCATACGCACATCGAGCAACCTCAAGACATGGGGCAAGCGTGAAGGAGGCGGCTTCATCTGGCACACTACGGGTTCGGGCAAGACGCTCACCTCGTTCAAGACCGCACGCTTGGCTTCGGCAATGGAAGAAATCGACAAAGTGCTGTTTGTGGTTGACCGCAAAGACCTCGACTATCAGACGATGAAAGAGTATGACCGCTTCGAGAAAGGTGCAGCCAACTCCAACACATCGACAGCCGTGCTCACCCGCCAGCTCAGCGACCCGAATTGCCGCATCATCATCACCACAATTCAAAAACTATCGAACTTTGTAGGCAAAAATGCCACACACAAGATCTATAATGAGCATGTGGTGATGAAATTCGAAGAGTGCCACCGCTCGCAATTCGGCGATAAGCACCGCGCCATTGTGAAGAAATTCAAGAAATACCATATCTTCGGCTTCACGGGTACGCCGATATTCCCCGATAATGCCGGAGCAATACGCAACATAGATTTCACCACTACCGAGGGCACATTTGGCGAGAAGCTGCACAGCTACACCATCGTTGATGCAATTCGCGACGGCAACGTGCTGCCCTTCCGTGTGGACTATATCCGCACTCTGCGCCCCGAAGACGAAATAAAGCAGGAAAGCGTTCCGGCCATCGACCAGGCGAAAATCCTAATGGATCCTCGCCGCATCACTTTTATAACAAGATATATCCTCGAACACTTTGCACAAAAGACAAAGCACAACGAGCAGCACTACGACTTCAACAAGCTCGCCAACATCAGCTCGGTGGCAAAGGGCAAAAAAGACGCAGAAGAAGTGAAAGTGAAAACCAAGCTGCAAGGCTTCAACTCAATATTTGCCGTGGCAAGCATTCCATTCGTGAAACTCTACTACACCGAACTGATGCGACAAATGGAGGAACTGCCCCAAAAC
>CAMFSS010000342.1 GCA_945983195.1 uncultured Prevotellaceae bacterium
GTGTTGCTGCTCTTCCATGTGAGAGCCTGCGAAGCGGCTTTGTCGGGCTTCACTGTGGCTGTAAGCTGTATCTGGCTGCCTTCCACTGCCGATGCCGTTGTCTGGCTCAGCGTGATTGACTGTGCAAGGCTTGCCACATAGTCGTTGTATTCGGCTTCGGTCACCAGTTTCAGCTCTTTTGGTGTTCCTGCCGGCACTTTCAGATAGGTGCGGTTGGCCGGAATGAAGTCGAGTGAAGGTGTTATGTAGCCCAGCTTGCCCTCTGATGTCGTTCCGAGCATTCGCATGGTGTTCGGGTCGAAAGCCACGCGGTTGTAGTGCGACTTCATGGGGTTGTTGAAGTAAACGCCCTTAAGCATGTTGTCGCTTGGCTTCGATGCGCTTCCTGCTCCTACGTTGAGTTTGCAGTTGGCTGGCTGGTCGCTCGTCGTTTCAATGAATACCGGTGTTTCGGCTGCAACGCCGCCGGGTAGCTCTTTCATCACTGCCATTCCGTAGGCAACTTTGCTGACGTACCACGCCTTCATGCCTGTGGAATTGAAAGTGTAGGGGAACTCGGTGTAGAATGCGCGGTAGTATTTTCCTCCTACTGCTATGTCACTCTTCACGCCGAGGTAGTTGTCGGTGGTGTTTATCGGCTTTATCCACCATTTGCGGTAGTTTCCCGACGTTTCGCTCGACATTACGCCCTCGTCGCAGTCGGCTTTCTCTCCGTCGCCGAGATACTTTGTCATTCCGTCCTTCGAGCCGTAGGCGTAGTAGGTTCCGTCATTATTTTTGCGCAGGCTCACATAAGTGGAGATAATTTCATAGATGCCGGTGCCTTGCGACTGTATGTCGTATTTGCTGCCGTCCACGTTCTTCACGTAGCATATTGTGGCTGGGTCGCTCGATGCTTTATCGAAGCCAAGCCATAACTGTATTGCATACATGTCGGCAGTGGTAGTGGCATAGTCAAGTCTTCCCTTGTCGTCTGTTACATACACATAGCGTCCGGTCATGTAGTTCTGTATACGGTAGTAGCCGTTGCCGTTTACCTGGGCAAACGCCGATACCGCCGAAAGCAGAAGTGTGGATAAAATTATATTAAATCTCATAATATTTTTAATATATCAAAAATTGCTGCCTTACTCATCGTTTTTCTGTGTATTATCGATGTGAGTAAGGCAGCAATTATGTTTGTTTGTTGGTCGGTTACTTTTCGGGTGAATTTAATACTTCTCCTTGTAACCTATAATTAGCGGTTGCTGACCGCAAATTATTATTCAACTACGCAGATTGCTACGCGGTTCTGGATCGGGTCGTTGTAGGGCTGCTCCATGCTGTCGTCCATGCTCTTGGCAATGATGCGGTCGCTCGAAATGCCATATTTCTTTACGAGCACGTTAAACACTGCATTGGCGCGGTTCTTGGCAAGACGCAGATTGATTGCCTTGCTTCCTGTTCCCTTGTCGGCATAACCGGTGATTACAACCTTGCTGTGCGGGTTGGCCTTCATGAAGTTGGCTACCTCCTCCACCTTGCTCATTTCCTGCTTTGTTACCACAGTCTTGGCAATGGTGAAGAATACGTCGCGGCGGAGTTTCTCGATCTTGGCAACTGCATCGGTCTTTACTGCAGGCACTTCCACACGCTTCTCAATTACTTTCTCCACTACGCGGTCAACATACACTGTGTCGTGCATGATGATAGGTGCTGGAGCGGGAACTTTCTTGGTGCTCTTGCCAAGGGCAATCTTGATGCCTGCAAGTGCATTGAAGTACCAGTCGGCATTGCCTGCCTTCTTCGAGTTGTAGCCGTCGGGGAGCACATTTGCCTGAAGCTCGATGCCGAGTTTCACGCGGTCGCTTACTCTGAAGTCTACGTTGGCTCCCATCTTGCCGAGGAAGCGTGCCTTGCTGCCGTCCCAGTAGAGGCGGAGTGCCTCATGTCCCTGATCGGCAAGGGCTTTCTTTACAGTGCCTGCCTCATCGTTGCTGAAGCCGAAGTTGGCTCCGATTCCGGCAAATACGCCTACCGATACCAAGCGGTTGGGCTTGTAGCCGCCGATGATGTTGGTGAGGTCGGCTGTAATGTCGATAGTAGGAGCTACATAGTTCCATTTCCACTTGTTGATTATGTCGTTATATTCCAGTGCTGCCTTGCTTTCCCATGCGTTTATGGCGAGGCGTACACCGAATTTCGAGCTGAAGTCGTAGCCCACTGCAACTTGTGCATTCGGGGCGAGGAGCTTTCCAAAAGAGGTTTCGCCAAGTGTTTCCTGTACTCCTACCTGGCCCTGGAGGTACCAGTGAGGATTGAATACAGTGACCTCCTTATTCTGAGCAGCGGCGAAAAGGCTGCTCAGAACAAGTGATGAAGTCATTATTATTTTGCTTAATTTCATTGTATTTACTTTTTCAAGTTAATTACTTTTGTGCTTAACAATCTCTTTTGGCTGGGATTATTTCACAGTTACGTAGTACTTGCGGGTTGATGTTACGCCCTTGTAGTCGAGTGCAGAGTATACAATCTCGTAGGTGTAGCCCTTCTTCGATGCCTTGAACGGTACGCGGTGTGTTGCACCCATAATCGGAGTACACATCAAGTACTGGTCGTTAGCTTCCTTGGCAAGTGACTGGCAAGTTGCATCGCCATTCTGTGCGCTTACTGCTGTGTTGTCGGCTTTCCATACGTTGGTTACACCGACGAACTTCTTGTAAACAGGAACTGCGATTTCACCTGTGTAAGTAGTCGGGAGAAGTGAGATTGCGTTACCGCCTGCAAGTTTAACAGGTGTCGGCATCGACTTCGAGTTACTCAACTGGTGGTATGCACCGTCGGCACCCGTGGACACCTTCAGTGCCGGGAAATGGTGATAGGCATTGTCCAGATACGTGTTCGTGCGCGCGGCGGACCCGG
>CAMFSS010000343.1 GCA_945983195.1 uncultured Prevotellaceae bacterium
ACACCGATTGTATCTCGAAGGTGCTGAAGATGCAGAGCATAGGCGAGGTGTATCATGCTGCCGACGTGAAGCCACTGCATCTCCCCTACTTCGATATAAGCGTAGTAGCCGGATTTCCTATTCCGCTCGACAACGACGAGCTGGCGCAGGACATTGAGCTGCTGCGAATGTTGTGCCCCAATCCTGAGGCTTCCTACTTGATTCGTGTTGAGGGGAACTCGATGATTGATGCAGATATACACTCAGGCGACTTGCTTATTGTGGACAAAAGCAACCGCAATCCGATGGAGCATGAGGTGGCTCTGTGTGAGCTCAATGGAGAGTACACCATCAAGTATGTGCATAGTCGCGGCGGCAAGTGGAGGCTTGTGCCAGCCAATGCGTCTTTTCCTGAAATAGAAATTTCGCAGAGCGATAGTTTCAATGTGTGGGGTGTGGTGACGTATATTATCCACAAGCCACGAGGCTGATTATAACTTCCATCCCGGGCTCAATGAAAAGCCGGTGTGCGAGCTGTCGAGCAACGACGGATGCATTTTTGCACACACACCTGAGGCAAAACCGCTTGGGTTGTCACGCGGAATGCCGGTATTCAAAGTGCGTGATATCATTGATGCCAATCATGTGCACGTCTTTTCCACCAATATGCCGCTATATGCTGCAATGTCGCGCCGTGTGACCAATATTTTGCGCCGTTGCATCGCCCATGTTGAAAATTACAGCATTGATGAGAGCTTCTGCTATCTCGATGGCTACAGCCGCATTGCAAGTTATGAGGAATTTATGCGCGATGTAGCCACAAAGATACGACTGTGGACGGATATTCCTGTGAGTGTGGGTGTCGCGCCATCGAAAACCTTGGCTAAAATAGGCAGTAAATTTGCAAAGAAATACAGGGGATACCGCTCGGTGTGTGTAATAGATACCGATGCGAAGCGCCGCAAAGCCCTTGAGCTGTTGGAACTTGATGATATATGGGGATTTGGGCGTAGCACCCGAGCCAAACTTGCCTATCTTGGAGTGGCAACACCTTTGGATTTTGCCGACAAGTCGGAAAGCTGGGTGCGGGCAAATTTCCATTTGCCGGGTATTCGCACATGGATGGAACTGAATGGACATCCGTGTATCGACACATCGGAAATTTTGCAGCGGCAGCCCATCTGTACCAGTCGCAGCTTCGGAAGTATGGTTGGTGACATTGTGCATCTGCGCGAGTCGGTGGCGCACTTCGCGGCAAGCTGCGCCAATATTTTGCGCGGACAAGGCTCTGTGGCAAGGCAAGTGACAGTATTCATTCATAGCAACAGTTTCCGTGATGACTTGAAGCAACATGTGGGTTTCGACACGGTGCGTCTCAATGTAGCCACAGCCGACACTATGGAGATTACAGCTACTGCTATGACCATTCTCGACAATATTTTTCGCCAAGGAATCTTGTACAAGAAAGCGGGTGTTGCACTATCGGATATTTCATCGGCCAATTCATGGCAGCTTCAGCTATTTGATACCGTAGCCAATCGTCCTGAGAGAGCCAAACTTATGGGCACTGTCGACACTGTGAATCATCGTTATGGACTGAAAAGTCTGCGCTTGGCGGCTGAGGGTGAGGCTGGAAGCCCATGGCATGTGAAATGTGAGCATCGGAGCCAGAATTATCTCAGCGACCTTTCGGAAATACTCACAGTGAAGATTTGATTGGAGTTATAATATATTTAAGAATATTTAACGGTGAAAAATCGCGCATTTGCACTATCTTTGCAATCCAATTCACACAATATTATGGGGGTGAATGGCTTTGACAGCGTGTAGAAGCGGTGTGTAAGCATGCAGAGCGATGATGGCTATGCTCTTTAATCTCAGACATCAAAAATTTAACTGGCGAGAATAACTACGCTCTTGCTGCTTGATTGAAGTATAGTAAATCAGCTTAATCTCTGCCACAGTGGTGGAGACAAGACATCACCCGATTGCCCCGTTCCGAGACGGTTCGATAAGGTGGTGCTAAGAAATTCGGGAATTGAGCTGTGTGCTCCGCGGTTATAGGTTGAAATTTAGAGGATAAGTTTCAGGTTGGTGGTCGAGAGCCTGCCTGATTCCGACAAACAAGTCACGACTAAGCATGTAGAAAGCCCATTGGTTCCGCGTTTGGACGAGGGTTCAAACCCCTCCACCTCCACAATCCCCACTGGGAATCAGCCATCTGCAAAAAGCTGAGACAATTTCCGGGGCAAAAACACAGAAAAGCGTCCTTTTTAGGGCGCTTTTCTCGTATTATATATGCATAGCTCCCCCATCTATGAGTTGCAGATTGTAGCGAAATAGTGCAAACTGCTCGATTGTGCGCTATTTTTGGCGGTTTTTTTGAAAAGAAAAGAAAAAACAATGCGTCAAATTTTGCAGATTCAAAAAAAATGTCTACCTTTGCACACGTCAAAACCAAACGGCGATGCTTTTCAGCAGAAAATCCGCCAAAGGTCTTTGGAGAGATGGCAGAGTGGTCGATTGCGGCGGTCTTGAAAACCGTTGAGGGTCACACCTCCGGGGGTTCGAATCCCTCTCTCTCCGCAAGAAGTGAGCTAACTATCTGATGATCAAGAAGTTTGCTCACTTTTTTTGTGTTTCGGTTGGAACGATTACTGCGGTACTGGTAAATAAAAATGGGTGTTGTTTCTCGGCTTACAGGATTTTTCGTAAATTTGCAGTCGGAATGGTGCTTTGCCGGATTGCTCCTGCACTGCCGCCATGGATTTTTTGAAAATAACGATTAAAAAGAAATATATGTCGAGAAGCGATAGTGAATTAGAGGGCGTTAGCCTGCTTGGCAATCAGGGGGTTAAATATCCTACGGATTATGCACCTGAGTTGCTTGAAACGTTTCCTAACAAGCACAGTGACAATGAG
>CAMFSS010000344.1 GCA_945983195.1 uncultured Prevotellaceae bacterium
TTTCATCTTATTAACTCTTGCCATAAAAACCAATCGTAGCCCCTTATGAACTTTTTCTGTGCGACTATTTCGGCTAAAATCACGAAAATTTGGAAATACTTCCGTATTCTTGAAACCACATTTTTGTCTAAGATCATTATCAACGTTATGCATTTCTGGTAAAAATGCTTTAATTTTTTTGCTCAAATTCATTATTGTTGGATGACATCCAAACTTGCCAGTTCCCATAAAATATTCAACTTGCCATCCTCCAATACAAATACTAATGATTTCATACCGGAATATTTTTGACATAAAATATGCTATTGGGAAAAGATAAGTCAGATTGTTGAGACAGGGCAACAAAATTAGTGTATTACAGCGTATTAGCCTGATAAACATCGTTATCATTAACCACGGTTTTTTCCGAAGCAAAAGCGTATCAAGGAAGGATACTTTACCAGAGTATCTTTTCTTAACCATTTCATAGACATTGCGAGTTTTAATCGTTTGACCATCTAATTGATTACAATCATAACCAAACGCACCAATTATAAATACTTTTTTCATTTTCTGTATATTAAAATTTTTGCTGGCACTCCCCCGACAATTGCAAAATCGGGGACATCTTTTGTCACTACTGCCCCGGCTCTTACTACAGTGCCATTACCTATTTTTATTCCCGGCATAATTATCGACCGCATACTAATCCACACGTCATTGCCTATTGTTACTTTTGCAATGCGGCTTCCTTGATGTCCCATAGGAATGTCAAGGCGGTCAATATTGTATGCAAATTAGCAGAGAAGTTTCTTCAAATTCATGTTGATATTGTGTTATTGATATATCCTTCGGTTGCGTTGTCGCGATGCTTTATGATGCAGGGGTTGCCGAATACCACTGAGTGCGACGGCACATCTACATTCACGAAGCTGCACGGTGCTATCAGCACATCATCACCAATGGTGATGTTCCCCACTATTGCAGAGTTGATTCCAATCCACACCTTGTCGCCAATCACAGGAACGCCTTTTCGTAAGCCACGGTTTGCCTGCCCGATGACCACACCCTTGTGAATGTTGCAGTTCTTCCCGATTCTGGCACGCGGATTAATGGTGATGTTATAGGCGTGACCTAAATAAATACCCCCCCCATTTGTGGGGATGCGCTAATTTCAAGCCCTCTACGATTAGCCCACAGCCTAAACAGTGCTTTGTAGAGCAGCTTTAGGGGCTTGAAGTCGGTCACTATAGCTTTTCTGTACAGTAACAGAAATGTCTTGATATACGCTTCCGGCTTGCCGCCGTAGCGGGCAATGTCGGCATCATAAAGTTCACTGAATTTGCTCATCGCTGGCTTTCAAATAATATCATTTATAAGTTTGAGATAGCTTTTCAGGAAAGCGTCTTCGGTGTTGCGCTCAAGGCACAGCTCGCGGTTGCGGAGCCCCATCTGTCTGCGCTCCTCGGACGAGAGGGCTGCAATCCGGCGTATTGCGCGCAGCATGTCGTCGACATTCTCAGGATCGAACAGGAATCCATTCACCCCTTCTTCCACAATGTAGGGGTTCTCATAGCGGTTGCTGCAAATCACCGGCAGTCCACACGACATTGCCTCAGCCACCACATTAGGATAGCCTTCATACAGGCTTGGAAGACAGAATGCATCAGCCTTTCGGTATTCCTCCTCAATATGCGATTCCGGGCCGTGCAGCGTCATATAGTCAGCAATATCGAGCCGCTGATATTCGGCTTCGACTTGCGCATAGTAATCGGGGTGATGAAGCTTGTCGCCATACCAGTCGAAATGCACTGCAAGCCCTTCCTCTTTGGCTTTCCTCGCCACTTTCAGGTAGCTGAGCACATTTTTCTGACGGGTATATCGTGCCACGGTCACAATGCGTAGCTTGCCGTTCTCGCGATGCTCTGCCGCCGGAGTGAACCGGTTGACGTCAACGAAATTTATGATAGGACGCACCTTCTTCGCAAGAAATGGGAAATTCTTGCAGATGAAGTCGCCCTGACTGTGGGAATTTGGCACAATGGCATCAGCCATTCTGTAGAGGTTGAATTGCACACGGTCGCCGCGGGTGATACAGGTGTTATTGTTCCGCTCCGAAACTATGAGCTTGCTTCCGAACAGCAGTTTTGCAAGGCACATTGTCTTGTTCACCGACGGCAAAAACGAAATCACCACATCGGCACCATATCGCCGCACATAGCTTGCAGCACGCCACACGCGAGTTTTCTTGTTCCACAATTCCTTCACGAGCTCATAGTCAACGCCATTTATGCGCAGATATGGCTCATAAAACTGATTTTCAACGTAGGTAATCAGCCTGCACGGGAATCCGGCTTTGGTGAGCATTGCTGCCAGACCGCAAATTTGCCTCTCAGCCCCACCGGAGCCCAGATTCTCAGTAATAAGCAGAATTCGCTTCATAATAATATCAAATGCTCTTTAATTTCATCTGCAAAAGTGGCAATTCGCGTCACCGCCTGCTTATTATGCCATTCAGAGAAGCATTATTTCTTCTCCGGCAGTTTCATATAAGGCTTTACGACAAAGCGGTCTTCAGGCAGCGACATGAGTAAAGCATCTTTCTCGTCTCTTTTCATCAGTTTGCACGCAAGATCCTTTCCTCCCGATTTCAGTCTGTTGTAAAAATCATCGGTATATCCTATAAATCTCGCTGGATTTCCAGCTACCATCCAACCATCAGGAACGCTTTTAGTAACTACAGAACCTCCGCCCACAATACATCTGCTGCCAATTGTCACACCTGCCATAACCATCACATTTGAACCAATTGATGTGTAGTCACCAATTTTTATCTTTCCAAAATAGTCAAGAGCGGGATCATTCTTTATGTGACGCAAAGGCCAGATTCCACCATGT
>CAMFSS010000345.1 GCA_945983195.1 uncultured Prevotellaceae bacterium
TCCATTCGCTTGAATCGGTGGAAACCATCCACAGCCCGGTAGCCGTTACATCTATTGCAAACGACTGTGCATAGCTTAAAATGTCTATCGAATTAGGTACTTCATTGAGATGAGTGCCACTTTGGCTCACGTCGATTGACTGGAAACTATTTGTTCCTCCATTTATTGTCAATTCCACACGTCCGTTTCGAGAATTGCTTTTATTGTTCGCTTCTACCTTAATCTCAATATCAGTTGCACCCACACCACCCTTGCTCGGAGCTACAGAAAGCCACTCAGGCTTGTCGATTATTTGCCAAGCAATGTTTGATGTAACGGTTACTGTCCTTGTCTCGGCATCGGCATCGAATTGCACAGTCGTTTCATTCACGCTCATTTCCACCCCACTTTGTTTCACGGGGATTTCGAGCTTTGTGGTGGTGCCGATTTTTATGTAGACGAAGCCGCTGCGCTCATTGAGCGACATATTGGGCAAGGCGGTGATTTTCACTGACTTCACCGAATTGCTTCCGCCGGTGGGCGTTACCGTGAGCCACGATGCATCGCTTGTGGTGGCAGTCCACGATGCATCAGCCTCGAAGGTGTAGGTTTTCTCCTCACCGTTTACGTCGAATATAAGCTGTTCGGTGCTGCCTGTCACTCCAGCTTCGCCCTGCACCACCTGAATGGTGGCAAGGGTGGTTTCCGTACCGGTGCGCTTCAGGTGTATGGTTGTGGTGCGCGATGCGCCTGTGTTCTCGCTGATAGCCACATTCAGCGTGCTTCCGCTACGCTCAAGGGTGAGCCATGTGTCGCTGCAAGTGGCAGTCCACTCCACATTGGCAGTGATTGCGACATATTGCATTGATGATGCAGCATTTACCGAAATGCTTGTTGTAGATGGCGTAAGCACAATGTCGGCTTGCTGCTGGCTCACAGCAATCTGCTTGCCTACGCCGGTTTCGCTCGCTGTGAGGCTCAGCACTCCCACGCGAGCCTCATCAACCGAAGTGTTCTCGGCTGCCGTGAGCGCCACATCGGCACTTTGGCTGCCCTGCTTGGGGCTGACTGTGAGCCATGCAGGTTCGCCACTAAGATTCCACGCCAGGTTTTGCGATTTTATGGGCAGAGTGGCTGTGAGGTTCTCATTTGCCCCGAAATTTATGGTGTTTGTGCCGACCATAAGCGACTTGGGCGTTATGCCTACCACTACGTCACTTGCCAGCTCCTTGTCGGAGCAGCCTGCAAGTGCCATCGCCGCCCCTATGATGTATATTGCTTTCTTTGTATTCATGATTATGGTTCTATGGATTGGGTTAGAAATTGAGATATGCACCGATGCGTAGGTTGCCACCTGTTGCCCAGCCCTTTACGGTGGAGGACACTGCCTCTATCTGCTTGAATGTGTCCTTCTTGCTAACTGCAAAAATGCCTTCGCCGGTGGCACTTACGCCGAAATGCGATGCAATGGCATACTCAAATCGCAGTCCTGCGGTGGCGCAGATGGCGTTGGTCTGAATCAGGTTGTCCTTCACCGATACTGTCGTAGCTCCCACTTGCGGTGTGAGGCGCATGCGCGTGCCGATGATTATGCCGTAGCCCACACGACCGCCGAAGCACATAGGCTTAACCTCTTCGAGAGTCGGCTCATTGCCACTGGAGTAGTTCAAATAGATTTTTTCATTAGCCATTCCCATGGTGGCATTGGCTTCGATATTGATATTGCTGATGTAGCCGCCGATTGCTGCACCCACACCCATCATTGTTCCTACCTGTCCGCCAACTTGCAGATAGAAGGCATTGCGCTGCTGATACTGGCGGGAGAGCTTCACTTCCACGTTGGGGCTGGAACTGTCGAGGTGCATGCGGCGCTCGTAGGTGCGGTATTTCGGGGCGGTGAGGCGAATAAGGTAGTCGCCCGAAACCATTTCCTCAGTGTAGGGCGTAGTGCCCACGCTCTTGCCGTCGATGCTCAGCGATGCACCTTTAGGAGTGGAATTGAAGGTGATCTTTGCATAGTTCACAAGCGTGCGACTCAGGTCGGTGGTGAGATTCTCTGCAATGTCGACCTGGACTGTCTCGCTGCGGTAGTTTGGCTTGGTGAATACCACAGTATGGTGTCCGATAGGTATGTCGATGTTCTGCGGAGTTTCGCCCCACTCTATTCCGTCGATTGTCACCGTTGCTCCAAGCGGATTCGACGACACCGATAGCGTTCCCGTGATGGGCGTAGGGCTGTCGAGCTGAATTGTACGGCTTGCATTTTTCTCCACTTTGATGTATTGGGCACTGTTCTTCATATTGGTTTGGCGGCACTCCACATAGTAGGTACCGGCTTTCAGTTTTCCCGTCCATGTGCGAGTGCCTTTCTTGGCATTGTCGATGTAGATGTCGGCATCGGCAGCCACTTTCAGCGTTATGGTAGAAAAATTAGGCTTCAGGGTGACACCCTGCTCGCTGGCGCCTCGTTGGCGTGCCTGCACCACAAAAGTTCCTTCAGCCGATTCATATTCGTCGGAAATTATCATATAGGTGTATTTGCCGGGGGCAAGATGCTTTTGGGCTATGCCGGTACGGGCATCTGCAAATCCGAAAAACTCCTGTGAAGAATCATCGTCGCGGTTAACCAGCAGCACGGCATTTGTGCCGACAGGTGCAACGGTGAATTTCACAAGCGAAGAATCATTGCCGACAGCCGACTTCGACTTGGCACGCAGGTTGACCTTCTCATTGAGAATCGAACTGCGGTCGGTGAGGGAGAAACGACCTTCGACGGTGTAGCGTCCTGAAGCAATCACGCGGTAGGTGTAGCTTCCAAGTTCAAGGCTCTTTGCCACTTCGCCGGTGTTGCCGTCGGTAATGCCGAAAAGTTCCTCTTCTGCGCCCTCCTTG
>CAMFSS010000346.1 GCA_945983195.1 uncultured Prevotellaceae bacterium
CGGCGTTAATCACCCACAGCTCGCGGTTCGACTTGTTTTGCTCCAAACTCTCATATCCGATGCCATAAAGGATGCGCGAGCCGTCGGGCGACACTTGCGGGTCGGTCACACGGCCGAGAGCAAAGAGCAGCTCGGGAGTTAGTTTACCATCTTCCACCTTCACCTCAGGACGCTCAATTATAGGAGCCTCCTCAGTGGTGGAATTGCATGCAGCAGTTGCAGAAAGAACTACCAATGATGCCATAATCTTGCCAAAATTCATAGTCGATATAATTGTTTAAGTTTATTTCTGCCACAAAGTTAGCCATTTTTATTGAATCGAGCCTCTTTTCACCACCTAATTTGTCACACCTTCCCACGCCTTTGCACCCCACACCGCCACTCAACCCGACCAATCAGCACCCATACATACTATTTGAAAAATCACATCCGTGCCTTTGCACCCATGCCGAAACTCAAGCCAATAAAGCAATACCAATATATTCTATTTGAAGAGGCTGTAGGACAGACCGACGCTGAAGAATGGTGTGACCGGGCGCGACTGCTGCACAAGGGGCTGCGATTCGGTGCCGCCATCATCGGCTGTCACTTTCATGCCTTTGCGGTTTTTGGAAGTTTCAGCTTAAAGGCCTACTTTGTGCGTCTGCTACAATTTACACCCTTGAATTTCGGGGAAAAGCCAATTTTAGCAGTTTCAAATTTCGGGGAAAAGCCAATTTTAGCAGTTTCAAATTTCGGGGAAAAGCCAATTTTGAGGTAAAAAAATTTGGGGGGAAACAGAAAAATCATTAAATTTGCACCGGATAAGAAACACTCAACCAACAAAATATCAAAAAATAGCTATGAAAAGAGTATTCAAGCGAAAAATATACGGCACCATGAAGACTTGGAAAGACGAGTCGAAAGGGCGCACAGCTCTTCTCGTGGAGGGTGCGCGGCGCGTGGGCAAATCGACAATTGTAGAGGAGTTTGCCCAAAAGGAGTATAAATCCCACATTATTATCGACTTCAATAAGGCTTCAAAAGAAATAAAGGCTCTTTTTGATGACATTATGGACCTTGACCGCTTGTTTATCTTTCTTCAGGCAACCTACCATGTGGTCTTGCACAAAAGGAAGTCGGTGATTGTCTTTGATGAGGTGCAGAATTGCCCTATGGCACGACAGGCTATAAAGTATCTTGTAGCCGACGGACGCTATGACTATATCGAGACAGGATCGCTAATCAGCATAAAGCAAAACACTGAAAAAATCACCCTCCCCAGTGAAGAATATCGCATACAGATGCACCCGATGGATTTCGAGGAGTTTCGCTGGGCATTGGGTGATGAAGCATCGGTAGAGATGTATCGCACTATGTTTGACAAAAAGATGTCTGCCGGTGCAGCATTGCGGAGTGCAATGCGCGACTTGCGCATGTATATGCTTGTAGGTGGAATGCCACAGGCCATAAATGAATTAATCGATACCAACGAATTGCGCAAAGTAGATGACGTGAAACGCAACATTATCGATTTGTATCACGACGACTTGCTAAAGATTGACCCATCGGGGGCAGCCTCCAGAGTGTTCCTTTCCATACCGTCGCAGTTAAGCCGGAATGCCAATAAATATGCTTTTGCATCGATTGCCGGCACTACAACCGACAACAGAAATCTCCACGTTCTAAGATGCCTCGAACAAAGCAAAATTGCCAATGTTGCCTATAACGTTACCGATCCGGGCGTAGGTATGGCATTGAGCATCGACAGCGACTGCTTCAAAATCTACACAGCCGATACGGGACTGTTTATAACCCTTGCGTTTAGAGATAAAAGCTACACCGAGAACGTAATCTATCAAAAGCTATTGAGCGACAAGCTTGAAGCCAATCTTGGATATATCTATGAGAATCTCGTGTCGCAGATGCTCGTTGCATCGGGCTACAACTTGTTTTATCATACATGGGCAAAAGATGCGAAGCACGTGTATGAAATAGATTTTCTCATATCGCAAGGCAAGAAGATTGCGCCTATCGAGGTGAAATCGTCCGGCTACAAGACCCATGCTTCACTCAATGCATTTTGCGAGAAATACTCCTCTCGTGTTGGTGAGCGTTACCTAATCTACACCAAAGACTACGGCAAAGACGGCATGACTACCTACCTTCCGGCATTCATGACTCCATTCTTGTGATTATTTGGAATGAAAAACTTTGTTTTTCTTTTTGTTTCTGCACTCGTTTGTAGTAACTTTGTAGCGAGATTTGGCGGAAGGCTGCCCGGTGGCAGTTCCGGCAAGTCGTGATTGAAATTCGCAAATGATTGAACGCATTATAATTATCGACAAGGTGGACCCTGTGACGTTCTATGGGGTCAACAATTCTAATATCCAGCTCATACGCAATTTGTTCCCGAAGTTGCGCATGGCGGCACGCGGCACCATCATCAAGGTGATTGGCGACGATGCCGAAACTTCAGTCTTCGAGGAGAAAATCAAGAAGCTTGAGGACTACTGCGCAAAATACAACAAGCTGACAAGCGAGGTGATTATCGACACTGTGCGCGGCGAATCGCCCAAGGAGATCGAGCTCGACGACGTGATTATCTATGGCGTCAACGGCAAGCCGATATCAGGCCGCACGCCCAACCAGCAGCTTCTGGTGAAGACATTCAAGCAGAACGACCTCACTTTTGCACTCGGCCCTGCCGGAACGGGAAAGACGTATATCGCCATTGCCCTTGCCGTGCGTGCGCTGAAGAACCGCGAGGTGCGAAAAATCATACTCTCACGTCCGGCTGTGGAAGCAGGCGAAAAACTCGGCTTCCTTCGCGGCGTAATGAAGGACAAAATCGAAGCGTCTCTGCGACCCGGCTACGCTGC
>CAMFSS010000347.1 GCA_945983195.1 uncultured Prevotellaceae bacterium
CCAGTTCCAGCCGAAGTGGTCGGCGATAAGTCCGATGCCTATTGCCGAGAGTGCCGAGCCTACATATCCGAAAATTCCGGCAAGTCCGTTGGCTGTGGCTGATGCCTGCTTGGTGGCTTGGTTGGCTGATGCAATGCCTATGAGGGCTTGTGGACCGTAGATGAAGAATCCTCCGAGTGCAAGGAATGTGGTCGACACCACGATGTGGGCATGTGGAAGCATGGCGAAGAGCCCCAGGAATACCACTGCGCCAATCATGCAGATGAGGCACATGCGGTGAGCCTTGCCCTTGAAAATCTTGTCGGTTGCCCAGCCTGCGGCGATGGTGCCCACTATGGCGGTAATCTCAAATATTGCCACCACAATGGCAGCGTCCTTTATGTTCATGCCACGGTCTTCAGTGAGGAATTTCGGTCCCCAGTCGAGCACGCCCATGCGCAGCACATACACGAACACGTTGGCAATGGCAAGAGTCCATATCCAGCGGTTGCGCCACACCATGTGCTTGAGGAACACGTTTTGCGGTATCTTGCTTTCTTCCCCTTCGCTGCCTTTGCCAAGCTTGGTGTCGGGCAACTCTGGCAGACCCACTGATTTCGGGTCGTCCTTCAGCCCCACATAGAGCCATATTGCACCAAGCACTGCAATTCCGGCAGGAATCCAGAAGCACACCTTCCATGCTCCTATGTGCTGGGCATATTGAAGCACGTGATTGAGTCCGTCGGCGGTGCTCGGGTCAACTTTCAGGTTTGCGGCGATAGCGGCGATGACCTCGGGATTGCTGCTCATGTCAGTTCCGAAGTGTCCCATGATGTATCCGCACACTATCACGGCAAGCGATGCACCGATTGAGTGCGAAGTGTTCCAGATCGACATCTTTGTGGCAAGCTCCGAGGGGTGAATCCATTGTGGCAGCAGGCGAGCGCACGGTGGATAGCCAAAGCCCTGAAAATACTGGTTGAGCACAATGGTGACACCCATTATCATCACCAGCATATTCACCACTTGCGGTCCTTGTTCCACACCGGTAATCATGTAGCTTATGTCGTAGCCAAAGCCGAATGCGAGGTTTGATGCCGCGCATAGCAGCAGTCCGAGTGCCATAATGGCCTTCGAGCTGTATTTGTCGACAATGAAACCGTTGATGAAGCGCGATGCTCCATAAATCACTGAGCCTATGGCTATCACTATTCCGAAGCTGGTATTGGAGATACCATATTCGGCGGTAAGTCCCGGCATGGCTATCGAGAAGTTCTTTCTCACGAAATAGAAAATAGCGTAGCCTATCATCGACACCACAATGGTGCGCAACTGCCACGACTTGAACTTCTTTACGACTTCAGGACTCATAGTTCCATAGATTGAACTCTTTCCCATAATCAAAATTCAGTTTTTAGAGTTTATGTTTTTTTATTTGTTTACAAATATATTAAATATTTTCTGTAAATGCCATTATAGTGCTTGTTTATCGGCTCTATATGCTCATTTTTTCGCGTTCTGCCTATTTCCCGGGAGAATTAAGTGCTATTGTTCGCTCGAAATCGATGGCTTCGGCAAGTATGCTGATGGGGTGCTTTACCGATACCGAAGTCGACATTTCTATTTGCCACTTGCACGTCTCGCAATCGGTCACCACATAGTCGGGCTTCAGCTCCTCGATTTTTTCAAACAGAGTCTTTCCTATGGCTTGTGAAGTGGGGTAGTTCTCCTTCTTGAAGCCGTAGGTTCCTGCTATTCCGCAGCACTGCGACGGCAGCACTGTGAGTTTCACTCCGGGAATCATGCGCAGAGCTTCGATTGAATATATCGCCCAGCCCATTTTCTCCATGTGGCATGCAGTGTGATAGGCAAGATGCAACTTGTAGTCGGGGCGGAAAGCGATTTTCGCTTTGCCGCTGTCGATGAGTGAGAATACAAAACGTGTGGCGAGGTCGATTCCCTCGCGCACATCGGCATTGTCCACGCCAAGAAGGTGGGGGTATTCATCGCGCATGGTGAATACGCACGTCGACGATGCTCCAATCACCGGTATCCCTTTTTCCACTACTGATCGGCGCACGGAGGCCATGTTGGTTTCTGCCTGCTGGCGTGCCTGGCCAATCAGACCGTTGGAAATAAGGGCTACACCGCAGCACTTTTCGCGGTCGAGGAGTTGCACGCCGTAGCCGAGGGCATTCATTACGCGCACAAAGTCCTTTCCAAGTTGAGGATAGTTGTAGTTTATGTAGCAGCCGTGGAAGAAGCTCACCTGATTGGCATATTTTGCTTGCTCGTGTGCAGCATTCTTCTTGAACCACGTCTCAAATTTCTGTGATGTGTATTTAGGGAATGTTCGGTGTGCGTCGATTTTCATCACTCCGTCGAGCACGGCTTTCACCGGCTTCAATCCGAGCGACATATTGACTACGGGTGCTATGGCTGTTGCCATTTGCCCCATAAAGTCGGTGTTGGCGAGCATCATTTCGCGCAGCCCCGGTTTTTTGCGGCTGTATTTGATGCGCGCCGACTGAATTATGTCGCCAATGCGCACATCGTGCGGACATGCCACCTCGCAGCGTTTGCAGTTGAGGCAGTATTTCAGCGACTCGTCGAAGAAACCGGGCTTTTTCAGTCGAAGGCGTTCTCCGTCGGGGCCTGCCTGCTTGGGACCAGGATATTCAGGTTTCACAGCAGCTACAGGACAATACACCGTGCACACGGTGCATTTTAGGCACTGCTCGAAGTTGTTTTCGCTTATGATCATAGTGAGGTCAGTCATTGAGTGTCACTACACTTCATTGATTAAAAGCTCAGATACCAGCAGAGCGGACACAATACACACTCCTGACGACCTGGCGACCT
>CAMFSS010000348.1 GCA_945983195.1 uncultured Prevotellaceae bacterium
TACCAGGCCTTATATTGGTATATGACATTTACAGGGTGGCATCACACTATAAATATCATCTTCTTAATCACTTTTTTAATGTTGTCGGTCGGTGCCTATTTCCGACGATTTCACCACTACCCACGGCTCGATGGTGGAAGTGAAGGTGATTTCGAAGGGCTTGAGGTGCGTGACAACGATATAGTAGGTGTAGCGACAGCTTGCACGCCAATTGAATACGCTTTGGGTGGTGCCGTTGCTTTTCTGTGTTTCGAATTGGAAAGAGTAGTGCTCATTGTTGATGTCGAACTCAACGAACAGCTTAACGCCATTTTGGGGGATTTGTAACATTCCTCCGGGAGTCTTAATGCCCGCTGAGTTGTAGATATCGCCGTAGACAGGGGTGGAGCCTCCGTCTTTGTAGCCGACGATTGTGGAGGGGATGTCGAAGAAAAACGCCTTGTCGCGAGTATTGGCTTCGCGGAGGTCTTTGGTGTTTGTTGTGTAGGAGAGTAGAGTTTGAATTGATGCACCATGGGTGCTGATGTAACGACCTTTGTTGAAGAAATTGTCTTTATCATCATTTGCCACACCGCTGAGTGATGCCGAGAAATTGGCGGCAGCGGTGATGAACTCCCTAAACTGTGTGGAGGTGTTTTTGGCTGTGATGGTTACATTCTTGATAGTGAGAGGCTCATCAGGGAATGCATCGACATTGGTGAATATGGCGAAACGAACCTTTGAGTTGATATGATGAAAGACAAGGGGCACTGCGCGAGTACGCTCAGTGCTACCGGTGCCGTCGATTTTAGTTTTGTGTGAAGTGATATCGCCGTCGGCATTGAAAACGGGTTGGAGCATATCCCAATCCTTGCCGTCGTCATCGCGCTGGACTTGGGCAATGAGGTATGGGTCGGGCACATAGTCAGGGGTGATGGTGCCGTTGCTAACCGTCTGTGAGTCGTAAGTTACAAATGTGGTGCTACCCGAACCGTCGTCGTACTGGTCGGGGATTGTGAGCTTTTTGTCAGACAGCTCAAAGCCTGTGATAATTTTGCTGTTATCCGCTGTTTTTGGGCAGGGGGTAATAGCATGAAAGCGGTAGGGGAACGCTGAGAGGTCCCAATAACGCTCGTATTGAGTTTGATAAAAATAGTCGGGAGCTGCGCCGGCTTCGCCAACGGTGTTCCACTTGGAGCCGTGGTAGTTGTTGGTGGTGAGGTAGCTCGCTTCGTAGCGGTTCATCACCGTCTGCTGTGTTGCAGCGCCATAGAGCTTGTAGGTGCTCACGAGGAAACCAGCCTCAAGCGGCTGCTGCGTAGCGCGTGACAAGCCAGTGCCTTCGTCGAGAGTGGCAATGCTGAATGACATGGGCTGCTGCTCCACGTAATCTTCAATTGGGGTTACGGTGGAGTCGGACGAACAGCCTGCCATAGCAGCGAGGACAATTGTCAGTAGCAATATGTGAGTGATGAAACGCATTTTTGATTTTTAATATATTGGGAGCGGCGGCGAAGCCGCTCCCAATATAAAATTCAGAGATATTTGTAATTGTAAGGGTTAATCGTTGATGTTGTGGTCGTGATTTTGTTCATCATCATAAATCCAATCACTGACAGTGATTCCATCGAATACGATAGGATAGAGAGCATCTGTTCCAGGATTTGGATCAACAGAAGGATTGTTATTTCCAGTGTCACCGGTGGTCTTCTTGGTTATTTTGAAGACGTAGGTATAGCTCTTACCAGCTTCCCATACGCAATGTGCAGCATCGACGTGTACTCCGGCATTATAAACCTTAATTTCTTCTCCTGTTGTAGATGTAAGTTTGAATGAAACACGGAATGTTAAACCACAACTATTGTTTTGAGGAATTCCATAATATATGTCTTTTGAAAAACACTCTGTATTGGCTAATGCATCTAATCTGCTTTCCTCTAAGGAAGCTGCTTTAGGCTCTTCAAATACCAATGCTTTTGTATAAATATTAGTAGCAGAAATTGGGTCTCCTGCAGTTCCAGTGTAGTATTTACTTGCTATAGGGGCTTCTACTTTAATAGAAGGTGTGAATTTAACATCTACTTTTGCCTCTTTATAGAGAGTGTTATCAGCATATTCGTAAGTGCTCGGTGCTGTGTATTTTGTCGGCACAGCTATAATTCCTGCATCATTATGCAATGGAAGCATTGTTATTTTATAGCCAGCTACATTATCCCAAAAAACTATTTTAATACGCGAATTAAGGTGCTTGAATTGGAGATCTACGTCGGTTTGGTAATTTGTACCAGAATTCTCAACTTTTTGGTATGCATAAAGATACTCAAAGAGACTCTTGTCGTTATATCCGTCTTTAATAGCTCCATCAGGGAAACTCATCGTTTGAGTACCTATTGAAAATGATGGCTTTGTTGTACCAAAAATATAGGGCGCATAAGCAAAGAACTCGGTGTATGCTGAGCTCAAATCGAAATAGCGGAGGTATTGTACGTCTTCGTTCGATTTGTAGTTGTCATATTTATAATCGCCATCATCTTTAGAAAGGTAATATTTTTGACTACCAGTATTTGTAAGCCATTTATATTCTTTATTTCCGAGACCTTCATAGCCCCAGAATGAATAGTGATCCGTCAAATTACCATTACCTGCGCCCCAAGTGGAGTTCTTGGCACCGCTAGGGCTGTAACCTACCGGGTTAGCATCATTGCCGAAATATCCTACCAGGTAGTTAGCCATAATGTCGTGTGAGTGGTCGGTGTCTTTATATGCCCATACACCGAAGTTGTAGTGACCCTCAGACTCAAGAGAAGTGGCGCGGGACATGTTTTTGTTGAGGACCTGGAAGCCGATAGCGTTGTCGG
>CAMFSS010000349.1 GCA_945983195.1 uncultured Prevotellaceae bacterium
GGTAGTGGGGGGTGGTGGGGTTGGGGGGGTTGATGTGGTAGTGGTCAGTACCCTCCCAGTCATCGTAGTTGCGAAGATTCATGCTCCAGGCGAAAACAAGCTGATTGTTGCCTCGGTTGTAGCGGGCACCCGCCCGGGCATTCACAAAGCCAGTGGTGAAAGCACTTTGCGCACTGGCATCAATAGCATAGCCATCGTCGAGGCGATGCGTGTTCACATTGATTACGGTAGCATCGCTGTCGGCATACTTTGTGGGTGCATAGTGATAATACTCCACATTCTTCACCTTGTTGGCAGGAACGAGCCGGAGGTCTTTCTCCGAAGCCTCAACGCCATTAATAAGCAGTTTCACGCTTCCGCCCGAAAGTCGCGTCACACTACCCGTTGCAGGGTCGATGTATAACCCCGGTAGAGTCGCCAGAAGGTCGCACGACTGGCGCGACATCTTCACCTGCTCGGCTGTGAAAGTATAGACTGAGTGGTCCACATAGTCGGTGCGGTGCAATCCCTCCACCACCACGGTTTTGAGTCCGTAGCTCGCAGGCTTCATCACAATGTCGCCCACCTCACTGCCACGGAGGCGGTGAATGGCAGTAGCATAGCCTATGTAGCTCACCCTGGCAAGCACGTCGTGACGCTCGCAGGGAATCACAAAATCACCGTTCATGTTGCTCACGCCACCGGTGATGAAAGTGCTGTCGGTGGGCGAGAGAAGCGCGATGTTGGCATATTCCAGCGGCTGCCCTTTCTCGTTCAATATGCGTCCGCTGAACTTATGCTCAATCTTCTTTATGCACTCCACGAAAATCACATTGCCGTCGTCGGTCACCCTGATGGGATAGAACCCCACAACTTTGCGCACTGCCTCGGGGATCGTGGAGTTTTGCAACCGTACGGTAACAGTGAAATCTTCAAGTTCGTCGTAGATGAAATTGATGCTGTATTGGTTTCCGGCAAGAGAGAGGTCTTTCAGCACCTCCGACATCGACGTGCGCTGATAGTTTCGCGACACACGCTGTGCCGATGCTCCAAGTGCCACAATGCACAGGAGCACGAATAAAACGAACTTCCTCATAGCTATTTCTCCTCGGGTTTCGACACTATCACCACTTCATTCTCAATGCTTACGCTCAATTTCGAGAAATTGTTAAGCAACTGCACATTGCGTTCAAGCGTGAGCGACTTGTCCCACTCAAAGTGCAGCCGCATGGTACGCAGCGCATCATCGGCAAACTGCACCGTGACACCATAGTGCTCAGCCATTCGCGCCAACAGTGCTTCGAGCGTCACATCATCGAGAATTTCCATCTGTGGAGCATCACCAATGGCAACCGAGTCAACGGCAGCGGAGCCGATGACAACCAAAGGTTCTGCCGCCTGCTCCACAACTGCTTCGGGTGCTTTCTCAATGCGCAGCCAGTTACCGCGCACAGCAGCTACTGTGAGTCCTGAAATCACCACAACTGCAATCACAGCGGCGGCAATCTTGTGCCACAATGGTCGCGAATGCACTATGTTGTCGCGATTATTAGGGTTGCTGAAATTCTGCTGCTCAAAAGCCTTCCACGCCTCATCGGCAACACCTTCGGCACTTTTCATAGCCTCATCGCGCTGCATGGCACGCTTGGTGGCAACCATAGCTTTCAGCATATCACGCTCTTCATCGCTAAATCCGGCAATAAGTTCTTCAAGCTCGCTGTCGGTGAGGCTTTGTGCATCGTCGATTGCCTTAAATAGCTTGTCAAAATCCTGTTTCATTGCATTATAGGTTTTTAATGTTTGCTTTGATGGTTTCCATCGCACGGGCAAGATGCTTGTAAACTGCCACAGTGCTTATTTGCAGCGTAGAGGCAATCTCCTTGCACTCCAGTCCGTCGGCGAAGCGCAACTGCAGCACCCTCAGAGCCGTGCCTGTGAAGTGGCTGCCAACAAACGCCATCACCTCATCATATCGCTCATCGTCGCATTCCATGCTTACGCTGTCGGTTTCGAGCGCATAGAGGCAGCGGAGCCGCTCACGAGTTTGCTTCTGCTCAATGAGATTGAGGCAACGGTTGCGCACAGCCGCCATCAGATAGCTACCCTCGGTGGGAGGCGTGATGGTGATATCCCCCTCATACACCTTGGCGAATATGTCGCTCACCACGTCGCGGCTCTCATCGTCGTCGTAGAGCAGCGTGCGGGCAAGCACATACATTTGTGCATAGTATTGCCTGAAAAGCATCTCAATCCGTGATTTCTCCATCATCGTTCTCGTCGTTTTTGCCTATAATACAGCCGAGCTGTCTAAAAAACTAACCCTCATCCCCCTATTTTTTCCAAAAAATTTCCCCAAAATTACAAAAAACACGGATTCCCCCGCAAAAATGCGCAGAAATCCGTGTTTGTCTTTTTCAAATGGAATGGAGTAGTGGGTTACCACTGCACCGGGTCGGGGAGGAGGGTGCCGTCGGCTCCTACGGTGTCGGCATCGGTGAAGGTGCCGGCTTGATACTGCACGCAGAGCATCACAAGCGGCTCGGTGCCATTGTTGCGCACTGCACGTCGTCCGGCCGGTGCCACTCGCACTACGCTCCCCTCTTTCAGCGGTATGATGGTGCCGTCGATTTGCATTTCGCCTGTTCCGCCAAGAAAGAAGTATAGCTCCTCATGGCGCTTGTGGGTGTGAAGGAAACCCGTCTCACTGCCCGGCTGGAACACTTGCAGAGAAAATTCGGCGCCTGTTGCCCCTGTGGCGGCTCCGCCAAACACTTTGCCCGGTATTTTCACCTCGGGTGCCAGTTGGAGTACATAGTCGCTCACTTCACTCAATTTGCCCACATTGATTGCGGTGTAG
>CAMFSS010000350.1 GCA_945983195.1 uncultured Prevotellaceae bacterium
GTTGCTCTCACGCAATTTATATGCAACACCCTGCAGAAGTTAAGGTAGAAGCAAAGAGTGAACGTAATAAGAACCCTCTTATCACTCTCGAATCTGCCGACAAGCAGCTTCTTGGTCAGATTTGCGCAAAGATTCGTTCATTCCGCAAGCCTGAACCTTACAAGGGCAAGGGTATTAAGTTTGTCGGCGAGGTTATTCGTCGTAAATCAGGTAAAACGGCATCTGCCAAATAATTAGATTGACGATCATGACAACGAAGAAAGAAAGAAGAATTAAAATCAAGACACGTATTCGTGGTAAGGTCTCTGGCAGTGCCGAACGTCCTCGTATGACCGTGTTCAGAAGCAATAAGCAGATTTATGTTCAGCTTATCGACGACGTAGCCGGACGCACACTTGTATCGGCATCGTCGAAAGGCATTGAGGAAGGAACAAAGAGTGAAATCGCAGCCAAGGTGGGCGAGCTCGTAGCCAAGAAGGCAATCGAGGCAGGCTTCACTTCGGTGGTATTCGACCGCAACGGCTATTTGTTCCATGGTAGAGTTAAATCACTGGCCGATGGCGCCCGTAATGGAGGACTTAAATTTTAAGAGAAATTATGGCAAAGAGAAATAACAGAGTAAAGACTACAAACGACATCGAGCTGAAAGACCGTCTGGTAGCCATCAACCGCGTAACCAAGGTTACAAAGGGTGGTCGCACATTCACTTTTGCAGCTATCGTGGTAGTAGGTAACGAGAATGGCATTATCGGCTACGGACTGGGAAAGGCCAATGAGGTTACAGCCGCCATCGCCAAGGGCGTAGAGGCAGCCAAGAAGAACCTCATCAAGGTGCCTGTGCACAAGGGCACTATCCCTCACGAGCAGGAGGCCAAGTTTGGCGGTTCGCGCATCATCATGAAGCCTGCATCGCAGGGTACCGGAGTAAAGGCCGGTGGTGCAATGCGTGCTGTGCTTGAGAGCGTGGGAATCACCGACGTTATCTGCAAGTCGAAGGGCTCGTCGAACCCTCACAACCTTGTGAAGGCAACATTTGCCGCCCTCGATGAGATGCGTAGCCCGGCTACCATCGCACAGAATCGTGGTATTTCAATGGACAAAGTGTTTAACGGTTAATTCAAGATAGTACATCATGGCAACAATAAAAATCAAGCAAGTAAAAAGCAGAATCAACTGTCCTGCTGTACAGAAGCGAACCCTTGACGCACTTGGACTGAGAAAAATGAATCATGTGGTGGAGAAGGAGAACACTCCCGCCATCATGGGAATGGTAAACGCTGTTCGTCACCTTGTGAAGATTGTAGACTAATCTAAAATCAGTACGGACACTTAAATAAAGTAAAATAAAAATTATGGATTTAAGTAATTTACAACCCGCTGTTGGTTCAAACAAGAAAGGTAAGCGCATTGGCCGCGGTGCCGGTTCGGGAAAAGGCGGAACATCAACTCGCGGTCACAAGGGAGCGAAGTCACGCTCAGGTTATTCAGCGAAGGTAGGCTTTGAGGGCGGTCAGATGCCATTGCAGCGTCGCGTTCCGAAGTTCGGCTTCAAGAATCACTTCCGCGTGGAGTATAAGGCCGTCAACCTCGATGTGCTTCAGGCTGTAGCAGAGGCAGCAGGCTTGACAAAGGTTACTGTAGCCGATCTGGTAGCAGCCGGAAAGGTGCGCAAGAACCAGCTTGTGAAGGTGCTCGCCAACGGAGAGCTCACAGCCAAGCTTGAGGTAGAGGCTAACGCTATCTCGAAGAAAGCAGAAGAGGCTATTACAGCCTTAGGTGGTACATTCCAAAAAATTTAATTAGATGAAGTTTATTGAAACTGCAAAGAATATTTGGAAGATTGAGGATTTGCGGAAACGAATCACAATAACAGTCTTGTTGGTACTCGTATATCGACTGGGTTGTTATGTGGTTCTTCCGGGAATCAGTCCTTCCGAAATCGATGCCTTGAGAAACTTTGCAAGCGGCGGCTTGATGCAGCTCCTCGACATGTTTGCGGGTGGTGCATTCTCACAGGCTTCGATTTTCGCGCTTGGAATCATGCCCTACATCACGGCCTCAATCGTAATCCAATTGCTCGGTATGGTGCTGCCTTCGTTCCAGAAGATGCAGCGCGAGGGCGAGAGCGGACGCATGAAGCTCAATCAGTACACTCGCTATCTCACTGTGCTGATTCTGATTCTTCAGGGTCCTGCCTACCTTGTCAACCTGCAAGTGCAGGTGAACTCGGCAGGCGGAGCCGCCCATTTCGGATTCTGGACAACCGCCTACCTGACTGTGATTCTGGCAGCAGGCTCCATGTTCATCATGTGGCTTGGTGAGAAAATCACCGACAAGGGTATCGGCAACGGTATTTCGTTCATAATCCTCGTGGGTATCATCGCTCGCTTCCCCGGAGCACTCGTACAGGAGTTCACAAGCCGCTTGACCACAGCTCAGGGAGGTCTTGTGATGTTCCTCGTGGAGATTGTGCTGCTCTTCGCAGTGATTGCAGGAGCAATCCTTCTCGTGCAGGGAACACGCAAGGTGCCCGTGCAGTATGCAAAGCGCATCGTGGGCAACAAGCAGTATGGCGGTGCACGCCAGTATATCCCCTTGAAGGTGAATGCAGCAGGTGTGATGCCTATCATCTTCGCCCAGGCGATCATGTTCATTCCTATCACACTTGCAGGATTTGGAGCTAACCAGAATGCAGACGGCTTCTTCGCAAGCTTCGCCCGCACCTTCTCTGATATTCATGGATTCTGGTATAATGTCGTTTATTTCATCATGATTGTAGCGTTCACCTATTTCTACACTGCAATCACAGTGCGTCCCACTCAGATGGCCGACGAC
>CAMFSS010000351.1 GCA_945983195.1 uncultured Prevotellaceae bacterium
CCCCGCCCACCGCATCCTCCTCGCCCCAGGCATCTAGCGAATTACTGGTATAGGAGGGGTAGGGGAGTGAAAACTCAAACCCCGACGTAATTACATCATGCAGCCTCGACGATACCATTTCAGTCATGCGCAGACGGTGGATATCGTAAGCTTTGTCATAGCTTGCTTTCAGCGGATTTTGCCGAGCCACCATAAGCCACACGCTATCAATGTGCGTATTCTCTATGATATAATTGGTGAGAATTGCATGACCAATGTGAATGGGATTGAATGACCCACCAAAAATTCCGATATTCATTTGATGCAATACTTAAGCGATTATGCGTAATGGCACACATGCGCAGAAGCCTCAATCGCGTTTTATGAAATCTGATATTATCCTCTCCACCTCATCGACAGCTTCACGAAGCACATCATTGACTACCCTGCAATCGAAGCGGTCGGCAAATGTCAGCTCAAATGCAGCCTTACCCACACGCTGATTGATAGCCTCAATGCTGTCTGTTCCGCGACTCAATAGTCGGTGACGTAGGGTGTCGATACTTGGCGGCTGAATGAAAATCGACAGCGCATCGTTGCCATATTTCTGCTTGACGTTAACGCCACCTTTCACGTCGATGTCGAGAATCACATTCTTACCCTCCGCCTGGATACGCGCTATCTCACTTTTCAGAGTGCCATAGTATCGACCGCTGTACACCTCTTCATATTCCACCAGCTCATCATTCCTGATAGCATCCTCAAATTCCTCAGTCGAAAGGAAATAGTAGTTCACTCCATCTACTTCACCACGGCGAGGCTCTCTCGTCGTTGCTGAAATGGAGAACTCAAGGCGCAATTCAGGATTCTTGATGATTTCGCCAATTATCGTCGACTTTCCACAACCTGATGGAGCAGAAATGATTATTAATTTTCCGTGTGACATGAATATTAGTGTTTAATGTTGTTTACATCACATTGAGCACCTGCTCCTTGATTTGTTCAAGTTCATCTTTCATGCGCACCACCACATTCTGCAATTCTGCATGGTTCGACTTCGAGCCGAGAGTGTTGATTTCGCGTCCCATCTCCTGACTGATAAAGCCAAGTTTTTTGCCCTGGCCATGGCTTCCGTCCATAGTAGAGAGGAAATAATTGAGATGATTCTGCAAGCGTATCTTCTCCTCAGTTATATCAAGTTTCTCGATGTAGAAAATCATCTCCTGCTCAAAGCGGTTCTGGTCGTAGTCGATATTTTCAAGTTTGCTCAGCGATTCCTGAATGCGTCCCTTAATTTTAGCCACGCGCTCTGCTTCATAGCCATCAACCTCACCAAGAAGTGCCTGGATATTGGCAATCTTCTCAGTGAAGAAGGTAAACAGTCGGTTGCCCTCCTGAGTGCGGAACTCAATAAGTGCCTTTATTGCCTTATCAACCGCCTCATTCACTGCATTCAGCTCAGTCTCATCTACCTCCGTACCATTCAAGTCGGTTTTTATGGCATCGGGCATTCTAAGCAGTGTAGCATACCAGTCGACCGGCAGTGGAATGCTCAGTTCTTCTGACATTCTAACTATTTGTTCTTTATACTGTAGCAGCAACGGCAAATTAAGATTCACCGCGCTTGCATTGTCGATAGCCTCAGTGTAGATATATAAATCCACTTTGCCACGCTCAAGAGAATGAGCTACCTTGTTTCTTAAATCAAGCTCAATCTCACGATAGGCCTGCGGAAGGCGTATCGCCAAATCAAGCTGCTTGATGTTGAGTGATTTGATCTCGGCTGTAATTTTGTGATTATCGACAATTACAACAGCCTTGCCAAATCCGGTCATTGATAATATCATTGTGTTTGAAAGTTTTTTTGCAAAATTAATGTAAAAAATAGAGCAATGGCAATAAAACCCCAAAAAAACACGCTAAATTTGCAAAAAAATTGTGTGACTCGGCTTATTATTGCACCCAGGCATATTTTTGTGTATGCCGATTGCACATTTTTTCTTAATTTTTAAGGTAACTAATATGGCAAACATACTTAATATAGAAACATCGACCGATGTGTGCTCTGTGGCCCTAACCAGCAACGGCGAGGTGCTCGAACACCACGAGAACTACGATGGACAAAACCATGCACAGCTTCTCAGCACTTTCATAGAAAGTGTGATGAAGTATGCAAAATCACGAGAAATAAAACTCGATGCTGTGGCGGTCAGCCTTGGTCCAGGCTCCTATACGGGACTGCGCATTGGGCTATCCGAAGCCAAAGGACTTTGCTTCGGGCTAAACGTTCCACTAATTGGCATTAACACACTAAAACTGCTCACGGTGGAGGTAATGTTCCGCCACTTTTTCGAGGAGGAAATATACTTTGCTCCAATGATTGACGCACGCCGCAAGGAAGTCTACACGGCCGTCTACGATGCCGCACTTCACGAGGTGATGCCGGCACAGCCGCTTATCCTCGATGAGAACTCCTACGCTGATTTTCTTGCTACCCATAAAGTGGCATTTTTCGGCAACGGTTCCGACAAAGCCCGCGACATCATCAAGCATGACAACGCCATTTTCTTCGAGGGAGTGAAACCGGTGGCTCTTACTATGCTTGCGCTTGCCGAAAAGGCTGTACGCGAAAACGACTACATTGATGTGGCATACTCCACACCGCTCTACCTGAAAGAGTACCAAACGACAGTGCCAAAGAACAAGATATAATGCCCGGATACCACACGTTCATTGTCTTGTAATTTTTTATTTCAAAACGACTGACATAAACATGAATTTTGCAAAAAACATATTGCTGATGATACTATCTCCTGCTGATGCATGGGATAGCATAAAAAAATATAGCGTGCCT
>CAMFSS010000352.1 GCA_945983195.1 uncultured Prevotellaceae bacterium
GGTAACGGCCAGCCCTCGAATCTGAACAAGACCCACAGCTGTGCCCAGGTTCTGCCTCCCTATGAGCGCCACGACAACAAGCAGGGCTGGAACAAGCCCACCGCCAACCCCAACTACCACAACAACGACTAGGGCAAGGGTGCTACCTACATCCTTGAGAACCGCCACAGCAACCAGCTCAATCTGCAATTCAACAGCTCAATCAATGCCCAGCTGACCAACAAGCTCAAGCTCCAGGCAGGAATCGGTGCCAACTACACCCAGGCTTCCTACTACAAGACCATCAAAGACCTGCTTGGCGGCAGCTACTGGACCGACATCGACCAGTTCTCGGAGCGCGACTATCCCGAGAACCCCGAGCTGCTCCAGAACGACCTCAACAACCCCAGCCGCAAGGTGGTGGAAGGCGACCGCTTCGGATATGACTACAACATCAACTCCTACAACCTGAACGCATGGCTGCAAAACGTAATCAACCTGCGCCACTGGGACATCAACTACGGCTTGAAAGTGAGCTACACACAATTCCAGCGCGACGGTAAGATGCGCAACGGACGCTCGCCGCACAACTCCTACGGCAAGGGCGAAATACACCGCTTCGACAACGGAATGGCAAAGGTGGGAGTCACCTACAAGCTCGACGGACGCAACAATTTCACATTCCACGGCTCTTACGGCACAATGGCTCCGATTTTCGACCAGGCATACGTGTCGCCGCGCATCAAGGACGATGTGATCACAGGTCTCAAGAGCGGACGCATCCTCTCAGGTGATGTGAGCTACTCGTTCAACTATCGCCGCGTGAAAGGTAGCATCACAGGATTCTGGACCAACATGTACGACATGACCGAGCGCACCTCGTTCTACGACGACCAGTACTCCACATTCATGAACTACGTGCTCACAGGCGTAAACCGCACCTACAAGGGCGTAGAGGCCGGCATCGCAGTGAAAGTGCTTCCGTCGGTGACAGTGTCGGCTGCCGGAACCTACTCGCGCTACCAGTATAAGAACCGCCCGACAGGAACACGCAGCTACGAGAACGGCATGGCCGACGACGTGACTCAGACCGTATATCTCGAAAACTACTATGTGGGTGGAACTCCTCAACAGGCCTACAACCTCGCTATCGACTGGGCTGCACCGCACAACTGGTACTTCAATGTGAACGGCTCATGGATGGCCGATGCCTATGTGTCGCTGTCGCCGATTCGCCACGAGGCTATGCCTAACCTTTGGACCATTTGCAGCAGCGAGGAGGAACTAAATGCAAAAATCGACGAAATCACACGCCAGGAGAAGCTCAACGACGCTTTCGTGCTCAATGCAAGCATCGGAAAGGTGGTATACCTCAACCGCAAGCTCTCGCTCAACTTCAACCTCAATGTGAACAACGTGCTCAATAACCGCAAAATCCAGACAGGCGGCTATCAGCAGGGTCGTTTCGACTACACCAACTACACCACCACCAAGTTCCCAAACAAGTACTACTATGCACAAGGCATCAAGATTTACTTCAATGTGGGCTTGAAATTCTAATTTCCTAACTATCACGATTAAAAACAAACAAATAACAATATACAAAGAATATGCGACAGTTTAAGCTATATCTCAATCTACTGCTGCTCATGGCAATCGGAATGGTATCGAGCTGCTCCGACGACTTCGACCGTCCGCCGTTGATGGTTCCCTCCGCAGCACACATCGACAAGGTGAACACCACTATCCTCGACCTCAAGACAAAATACTGGAAAGAGGACAAAAACTATATCGACACCATCAAGCTCACCGAAGCAGGCGACAGCATGGTAATAAAGGGCCGTGTGATTAGCTCCGACGAGTCGGGCAACATCTACAAGAACCTCGTTATCCAAGACGAGACCGCTGCAATCACAATCTCAATCAATGGCAACAGCCTCTACACCACCTACCGCATCGGTCAGGAGGTAGTGCTGCCGGTGACAGGTCTTTTCATCGGAAAATACAACACCCTGCAACAGCTCGGATATCCCGACTACAGCGACACCTACGGCTGGCAGGCTACATTCCTCCCTCTGGCTATGTTCCAGGAGAAAGTGGAGCTTAACGGACTCCCCAATGCAGCCGAAATCGACACTATCAGCGTGAAGATGGCAGAGCTGCCCACCACTCCCGACGGAATCCGCAAGATGCAGAGCCAGCTCGTCCGCTTCGACGAGGTTTCGTTTGTTGAAGCCGATGGCAAGACCACTTTCTCGGAGAGCGAATCATCTACAAGCCGCAACATCAAGGACGATCAGGGCAACACAATCATTGTGCGCAACAGCAACTATGCCAACTTCAAGAGCGACATTCTTCCGCTCGGCGTGGGTAGCGTAGTGGGTATCCTCAGCTACTACAGCGGCGCATGGCAGCTTCTGCTCCGCGACGTTGACGACTGCATAGGCTTCGAAACCACCATTAAGGGCAGCAAGGCCGATCCTTACACCGTGGCTGAAGCCATTGAGAAGCAAGGCTCTGAGAAGACTGCTTGGGTTACTGGCTACATCGTGGGTGCAGTTGCTCCCGAAGTCAAGGAAGTGAAGTCGAATGCCGACATTGAGTTTGGTGCTCCCACCGTGCTTGACAACACCCTCGTTATCGCCGATGCTGCCGACGTGAAAGACGTGACTAAGTGCATCGTATTCGAGTTGCCGCAAGGCTCACAGCTTCGCACAGCAGCCAACCTCAAAGACCATGCCCACCGGCTGGCCCCCAAGATTTCGCTGAAGGGGCACTTTGCCGCCAAGTGCGGCGTCCTCGGACTGACTCGCCCCAGCGCGGGCGCCGGGGAGATCTTCC
>CAMFSS010000353.1 GCA_945983195.1 uncultured Prevotellaceae bacterium
TGCTGTCGGCATCGAAATAGTCAGCGATAACGGCAGTAGAAGCATGCTTGCGGTGAGCAGTACCGAAAGCGTCGTTAACGTAAACGTCGGCATAGCTTGCAAGAGTCTTTGCAAACTCTTTCTGGCGAGCCTTCATCTCCTTCTTTGCAGCATCGTAAGCAGGATCAGCCTTGTCGATACCTACAGGCTTGCCCTCCTCCTCGGGATAGAAGCGGAGGTTCTCAAGCAGAAGCACCTCACCGGCCTTCAGCTCAGCGGCAGCATCAGCAGCCTTTGCGCAATCGGGAGCAAATTTCACAGCAGCACCAAGTTTCTCGGCTACTGCATCGGCAATCTGACCAAGCGACATCTTAGGGTTAACTTTACCCTTTGGCTTGCCCATGTGCGACATGATGATAAGAGCACCACCATCGGCAAGAATTTTCTTCAAAGTAGGGAGTGCACCACGAATACGGGTATCGTCGGTGATTTTGCCGTTTTCGTCCAATGGAACATTGAAGTCAACGCGAACAATGGCTTTTTTGCCAGCAAAATTGAAATTGTCTATGTTCTGCATATCAATAAAATATTATAAAATGATATATTTGAATGTTATTAGTTATGGTCAAACAAAATGGCTATGCATCTTACTTTGCAAATTTAGCAATAATTTTTTATATTACACCCTTGTCGGAGAGCAATTTTTCCATCTCTTGCTGCAATTCTTTTGCTTTTTCGGCTGCCACCTGTGCAAAATCCTTTCCATTTGACGCATGTATGATTCCACGCGAAGAGTTTACGAGCAGTCCGCACTCATCGGTCATGCCGTATTTTGCAACCTCAGCAAGGCTTCCACCCTGCGCACCGACACCCGGCACGAGCAGGAAGTGTTCGGGGAGAATGCGGCGCACATCCTCAAACATCTTGCCTTGCGTAGCTCCTACCACATACATCATATTGCCCTTGTTTCCCCATGCTGACGAGCGGCGCATGACAGTCTCAAATAAGGGAGTGCCGGCAGCATCGGTAGTGAGCTGGAAATCGTGCGAGCCCTTGTTGGAGGTGAGGCCGAGCAGAATAACCCACTTGCCGTCGAATCCGAGGAATGGAGTTACGCTGTCCTCTCCCATATAGGGAGCTACCGTGACGGCATCAATGTTCATCTCCTCAAAGAAGCTGTGAGCATACATGCGCGATGTGTTGCCAATATCGCCACGTTTGGCATCGGCAATGATGAATATCTCAGGATACTTCTCCTGAATGTATTTTACCGTCTGCTCAAACATCATGTAGCCACGCGTGCCCAGAGCCTCGTAGAAAGCAAGATTGGGCTTGTAGGCAACAGCATATTGTGCCGTTGCGTCGATAATCTCTTTATTGAAAGCGAATAGGTCACCATTGAGGTGTGCAGGCATTTTGGCAGTGTCTGGGTCAAGACCTACACACAGGAATGATTTTTTGCGACGAATTTCGTCGATAAGTTGCTGTCGGTTCATATATACTTATTTTTTAGTTCATTACAGTTCACTTTCTTTGAGCTTTTCAGCATTCTCAGCCACAATGAGGTGGTCGATGCAATCCTGAATGTCACCATCCATAAAAGCGGATAGGTTGTAGATGGTGTAGCCAATGCGATGGTCGGTGATTCGCCCCTGCGGATAGTTGTAGGTGCGGATTTTAGCCGAGCGGTCGCCGGTCGACACAAGCGTCTTGCGGCGCGAAGCAATGTCGTCGATATACTTCTGATGCTCCTTGTCGTAGATGAATGTGCGTAGTCGTCCGAGCGCACGCTCCTTGTTCTTTGGCTGGTCGCGTGTTTCGGTGCACTCAATCAGTATTTCTTCGGTTTCACCGGTATTGGGATTTTTCCACATGTAGCGCAGGCGCACTCCCGATTCCACCTTGTTCACATTCTGTCCACCGGCACCGCCACTGCGGAAAGTATCCCATTTGATTTCACCTTCGTTGATTTCCACATCAAACGGTTCGGCTTCGGGCAGCACAGCCACCGACGCAGCCGATGTGTGTACACGCCCCTGAGTTTCAGTTACCGGGACACGCTGCACGCGGTGCACGCCCGACTCATATTTCAGAGTTCCGTAGACGTTTTCGCCTGTCACACGGAAAACCACCTCTTTGTATCCGCCGGCAGCGCCTTCGCTTTCACTCGACACTTCGGTTTTCCAGCCTTTCGACTCGCAATACTTCAAATACATACGGAAAAGGTCGCCGGCAAAGAGTGCAGCCTCGTCGCCTCCGGTTCCGCCGCGAATCTCCACAATGGCATTTCGTCCGTCTTCAGGGTCTTCCGGAATAAGAAGCAGCTTGATGCGCTCCTCCATTTGCGGCACAAGAGCCGTCTTTGTATCGAGTTCCTCTTTCGCCATTTCACGCAATTCGGGGTCGCTCTCGGTTTCGAGCAGCTCACGTGCATCGTCGATGTCGCTAAGTAGCCGGCGATATTCGCGGGTGACACCCAGCAGTGCCTCCAAATCCTTGTATTCTTTACTAAGTTTCACATACCGCTTCATGTCGGCAATCACCGAAGGGTCGGTGATAAGAGTGCCGATTTCCTCAAATCGGGCATCAAGACCGTCCAATCGTTGTAGCAGTGGTGTTTGTGCCATATAAACTTTCTAATGTGTTATTTCTGTTCGTTGTGCAAATTTACGCTTTATTTGTGAAACTATTTGTTTATTGAAGTAGTTTTTTATAAATTTGGGGTTGAAAAATTGCGAGTCATCGGTCAATTAAACAAAACCGGTGCTCAAAGTGTAATAATAGAAAACATATAATATATTATTAAATTCTAAAATTTTTACAAAAAGAT
>CAMFSS010000354.1 GCA_945983195.1 uncultured Prevotellaceae bacterium
GTCTAACGCAGCTCTGTCGCGCGTACCGGGGCTACTGATTTGCGGCGATTCCAAGCACCTTGAAGGTCTGCCCGAAGATGAGGTTTATGAACAACGGCTTGAACGTATAAAGCCCCTTCTGGAGCGTTATTGGGAGCTTCTCGGAAGTATTTCGGCAGTGGGTGGTTCGAATCTCGACAAGGC
The DNA here is from genome assembly GCA_945983195.1 of uncultured Prevotellaceae bacterium. Lineage (GTDB taxonomy): Bacteria > Bacteroidota > Bacteroidia > Bacteroidales > Muribaculaceae > CALZFJ01. The sequence goes on from CAMFSS010000354.1 coordinate 184, forward strand.
TGTGAATTACTCGTTGAACAACCGCAGAGAGCTTGAAGCGTTCCTGCTTGACGGCAGGCTGGAACTTACAAACAACCGTGCCGAGCGTGCTGTGAAGCCGTTTGTCATGGGTCGGAAGAACTGGCTTTTCTCCGACACCAACAAGGGCGCTGACGCAAGCATGATGTGGTATTCGGTTATTGAGTCGGCTAAGTTGAACGGTCTGAATGTCTACGGGTACCTGCTTTACCTGCTGACTGAGCTGCCCAAGCTCGGTGAAAACCCAGCACCAGAGCAACTCGACAGGTTTATGCCCTGGGCTAATCTGCCCGATTTCTGCAAATAGGAGGGTTTATGGCAAGAAAAAAATATGGTCCGAATATTGCTTTTATGATGGAATTTGTACGGAAATTCATAGCCGACGAATCATCACGGTTGGCTTTTTCACTCGATTTTAACTACCATCTTATTCAGCGCTATGACAAAATGTATTCAGAAAATGCCGATGCTGCTGAAATCTTTGCCGATCGTATCGGCGAAATTGTTGACCACAGCGACAAAATGAGCGACGACGAGCTGCGCGACGCTCTATGTGATCCTTACGACTTGGTGTACGATATAATTACCGGTAAGGCGTGGTAATACTTTGCCCCTCTGCATTCTGAGAAGCAGAGGGGCTTGCCATTGCCTCACGCGGGGTGGTTTGGCGGATACGATGTCAATATATTTCGTCACAAATTTCGACTTTATATATAAATAATACTAAACATTAAGGTAACGATCATCTATCGAAAGAAGATATCATACGTATGAAACCCTAACATTCTAATCACTCTATAACAGCCTTGATTTCTTAATAGTTAAATAAAATATCGCTAAACTCCCGTAAGCACTGAAAAACGCCTTGTTTCCGAGAGTTTTTACATATTAAGAAATAAAGCGTTGCAAGCGAATAAAATAAGAAACCATTCTGCCTTACGCCAACAATTCTCCACCGTATCCTTGACTGAGCCGTCCAGAATTCGTTGTAAACACCACCCATGCCAATAAGCCCATCATGCGAGCCGTGCTCCAATATTAATTCGTTGCCAAAACAACAAGATGACAGGCAGTGCGAAATGTAGAGAAGCCGTGTGTCCTACACTCCATTGAACTTGGTGTAAAATCGTGTTCGAAAATCGAATCAAGCGCCGCGGAAGGTTCGTCAAGCACGATAAATGGCAAGCCTTATAGTTCCGGCAATGTTTTTATGCTAAACTGATTGCACAACATTTGCACCGATTTAACCAGAGTTTTTTTAAATCTCAAGAACATCAGAAACATTTTCACCATTGTAATAATAAACATAATATACCATATCGGTATTTGAAAGTATAGAAAAGTGAAGCAGTTTCTGCCGCATCAGCGTTCTAATTTCATGATCCAACAAATAGAGTGTTTCGTCTGCATAAAACACAATTCGACTGCCATCAGAGGATATTTGCTCCGCTGTCATTTCTGTAAGCAATTCAGTGGCACCGTTTTTGATATCCATCGAATATATTCCATTTTTATTGGAATACAGTATCCTGCTGCCATCATAGTAAAGAGATTTGACAAAGCCACCTGCAAGCCGTTCTGACTTCTTATCGGCAACATTGTATGCCATTAGTTCCAGGGAGTGATTAATGTAGTAAATTGTCTTTCCATCGAATGCCACCATATTGAGCTGATTGCCATCGGGAATAATGCACTCTGCTTTGCCGTTTTTTATCTGGTAGATTTCTCCATTGTATGTAATTGGATATATTGCATTATCGTCAGCAAAAAATGAATGTATGCTGCTTTCAAGGATAATATTATCCTTGAAACTTAACCCCAGATAGGAATACACAGCCTGAGGGTCTTGCGAAAACAATTCTTCGCACTGAAAAGTATCAAGAGAAACCTTGGTTATTGAAGTGCCTGAGCTATCGTCAAGATAATAAATTGAGTTGTCGCCATATGCGATATGTGTAATAAGCATATCACTGCTGAATGGGTCTCTTAGAAGATCATAACTGGTATCATCAAGCTTTGAAAACACTGCAATTCCATCAGAGCTTTTCACAAAGTATTGAGTGTCGTTTTGCAGCATATAAAAGCCGTCTTTTAGGTTATAGCAAATGTCCGCGGGAATTTGTGAATTGCAACCTGAAATATTAAAGATCATAAGCATTAACAAAGACAATGCCCTTATATGCTTTGATTTTTGCGGCTTTTTATCATAATAACTTCTAGCCACAAAAACAGCCGCAGCGCAAAATGCTGATATCAAAACCACCAAAGCGCCAAAAACCGAAATTGGGATTTCAGAAAAAGTCTTTGTTGTAATTTGATTATTTGTGCCTTCGCTCCACAATACCCTTTCGCACGCAGAAATCCTGTGGGAAGATAATATGCTGTGCTTCCCTCGGTAAATAAAAATTGCTGCAACAGGCACAAGGAACACGGAACAAATACAACAAAAAGCGGCTTTTTGATTGTCACACACAGTAAAATTACAATGGCTGCAAGAAAAATATAACCTAAAAGCCTTATTATCTGCAATGAAACAAAGCACTCTGCAATCGAAATATTATAAACGCAGCCTGAAAAATAGCTTATACTCTGTATAGGGT
>CAMFSS010000355.1 GCA_945983195.1 uncultured Prevotellaceae bacterium
AGCATATCTATCAGGTGAGTGTGGAAATGAATAAGGACCCGCTCCGTCGCTATCCTGACGATGACCAGGCCCGCGACAATCTGCGCCTTGCCCAAAAGAAGCTGCAAGAACAACAGCAGAATCAGGACAAGAACCAGGACCAGAATAAGCAGGAGCAGGACAAGCAGAAGCAAGACCAGAACCAAAACAACGACGAGAACAAGGACAAGCAGGACAATCAGCAGCAGGACCAGCAAAACCAGCAGCAGAAGCCCAACCAGAATCAGCCTAAAGAGCAGAATCAGGGTATGAGCGAGGGAAATGCCGAGCAGATTCTAAAGGCAATGCAGGATGCTGAAAAGGGAACGCAGCAAAAAGTGAATGCTGCCAAGATGCGTGAGGACGAGAAGAATCGCCGTCGCACTGAGCGACAGTGGTAACTTCACTCACAGGCAAAAAATCAACAATAAGCAAAACAATTAACGCTAAGAATAAATGATGACTCTTAGAAAATTGATATTTACTGTTGCACTGCTCGCATTTGCAGTGGTGATTAATGCCGCCGAGGTGTCGTTCTCGGTAGACTATCCTCGTCAGGTGGTGCAGGGCAACAAGTTCCAGATTTCATTCTCGCTTCGCAATGCCGAAGGAACGGGTTTCAAGGCTCCTGAGGTGGAAGGCTGTAAGTTGCTTTATGGCCCGTCGAAGTCATCGAGCTACAGCTCGCAATGGGGGAATGGTGTCAGTTCGAGCAGCTCTTCCGAAGAATACACAATGGTTTACCGCGCCGACAAGGCCGGAAAATACAATGTGGGGGCGGCTACGGTGTCGGTAGGCGGAAAGCAATATTCCACCAAGCCGTTTACTATTGAAATTCTTCCACCCGACCGCTCAGCACAGTCGGGCAACAACCGCGGCAGCCAAAGCGTGCAGATTGACAACGTGAATACACAGAGTGCCGACAAGCAGGTGAGCGCAAAAGACCTTTTTGTCCGCATCAATCTTTCGAAAAGCAACGTGTACGAGCAGGAAGCTGTGGTGTGTACCATTAAGCTTTACACAAAGTATCAGATTTCGCAGTTCATTGCCAATATTCAGCCATCTTACAATGGATTCCTTATTGAAGAACTTCCGGTGTCGCCTAATCTCAATGAGATTGAACACGTGAATGGAGAGAACTACATGGTGGCTGAGCTAAAGAAGTGCATTCTCTTCCCGCAGCAGTCGGGAAAGCTGACCATCACATCGGGAACCTACGATGTGACTGTGGTGCAATATGAGCAGTTCCGTACGCCATTTGGTATAATGCGCCAGCCCGTCGAAAAGCAGCTTCAAGTGAAATCGAATACGTCGTCGGTCAACATTCTGCCATTGCCTGAGCCAAAGCCTGCATCATTCAATGGTGCTGTGGGTAATTTCACGGTTTCAACTGAGATTAAGCCGCAAGTGCTAAAATCCTACGAGGCTGCAACTTATAGCTTTGTAATCAAGGGTTCCGGTAACATCAAGTATCTGAAAGCCCCAACAATCGGCTTCCCGTCGCAGTTTGAAGTCTACGACCCGCAGAACAATATCAATGCCAAGCCCAATGGAGGCACTGTGAGTGGTACTGTGTCGATTGACTATACGTTTATTCCACAGTTTGTGGGCAAATATGAAATACCGGGCACAGAGTTTTCTTTCTTCAATCCGGCAACGAAGAAGTATGAAACACTAACTACCCAGAAATATGACCTGACTGTTGCCAAAGGCAGCGGAGCTGCCACTCAGGCACCGCGTGGAGGCATTGAGCAGAAGAACCGTGACATTCTTCACATAAAGACCGGAAATATGCATCTGCAAAAGGAGCATACATATCTTGTGGAGGGGGCAGGCTATTGGTTGTGGTACATACTGCCTCTGCTGATTCTTTTGGCTGTGCTATTCTACTACCGCAAGTCGCTCAAGGCTCGTTCTGACATACAGCTGATGCGCACAAAGCGTGCCAACAAAGTGGCTCAGAAGCGGCTTCGTGCAGCTAAACAGTGGCTTCGCAGCGGCGACAAAGGAAAGTTCTATGCCGAGGTGCTTACGGCACTTTGGGGCTATTTGAGCGACAAGCTTCAGATTCCGGTTTCGGAACTCAATAAGGAGAATATTGCAGCCGAACTTGCCGCTTACGGTGCTGCTGATGAGGTGACTTCGGCAATTCTTGAGGTGCTCAACAATTGCGAGTTTGCACAGTATGCACCCGAGCTTAGCGGTACCGACATGGATAGCATCTACGATGCAGCCGCTGAGGCTATGGACAAACTTGAAAATACTAAACGCAAAAAAGCATAATATACCGACGATTATGAGGAATATTTTGATAATGCTGATGATGGCACTTGCCGCTACGGCATTTGCACAAGATACTACTGCTATGGCAGCCGGCGAAACTGCGTCAGCACTTGCCGACGATAATGCAAAACAAGCCGTTGAGCCTGAGAATGCGGCTGATGGACTTGCAGGGCAGGCAAATGCCGCATATCAGAAAGACGATTTCAACCGTGCTCTTCAGCTCTATCAACAGGCTGAGAAGGAGGAGGGCACGTCGAGTGTGCTTTTCTACAATATGGGCAATACTTATTACCGCCTCGGCAACATGGGCAAGGCTGTGCTTTACTATGAACGCGCATTGCTGCTCGACCCGAGCAATGATGATGCCCGCACGAATCTGGAGTTTGTCAACGACAAGCTGCAATTGAAGATTGACCGCGGCTCATCATTCGTTAGCGATACGATTGGCGGATTTGTTCGCAGCATAGCGTCCGACACTTGGGCACACATAGGAAT
>CAMFSS010000356.1 GCA_945983195.1 uncultured Prevotellaceae bacterium
ATGGAATCAGCCCTTTTTTCAAATATCACCTAAAGTTTAGCGGACAGTAATAATTCAAATATGGGTTACGCTCATCGCAAATCTCTTGCTTTCGGTCTTGCAAAGCAGGCTGAAAAGGCGATGGAGCTTTTCCGGACTCGCCACAATCGTGCGGATTGTGCTGATGTATTATCTGAATCTCGAAAAGTTCCTCAATCAACCCGATGCGGATCTGAATATCATGCTTGCCGAAGCCTCGGAATCGCCGCCCGTAAGCCTCGGAATCTAAGTTGGGGGCTTGTCCGATTCAAAATGTAAGCCCAACTTCCGGTTTTCAAGAAGTTGGACTCACATCTTTATGGTTTAGCGGACAGTAATAATTGTCAATTAGTTAAGTGTGGAAATTTTGCACTGGCGGGGTTTCTTATTCGATTGGGTGTGGAGGCTTGGGGGCGGTGGGGATGAAAAATTTGGAATGGGATCCGTTGTGGGTTTCTCGGATTCCATTCCAAATGTCTTGGATTATTAATTGGATTATGCTGTAATTCCGGGGGATTAGAGGGACTTGCGGAAGGCGCGGCGGCGCTTGTGCTGGCGCGTCTCGAAGTATTCCCACTGCGACTGAACTTTCTGGTTCACCTCAAGCTCGGGATTGCTTTCGGCAAATTTGTAGCCGTTCTTTATGAAGCAGGGAATGAGGTCGGTGAAGAGGAGCGAGTTCACGCCCTTGCTCTGATATTCGGGCTTCACTGCCACGAGGAGCAGGTCGACTACGTCGTTCTGTCCGCGCAGAGCCTTCAGAAGGTGAATCCAGCCGAATGGGAACATTCTGCCGCGGCTCTTGATAAGTGCCTTCGACATCGAGGGCATTGCAATTCCCACTCCGATGAGCTTCTTCTCCTTGTCGACAATCAGCGACACGTTGTCGAGGCGCAGCACGGGGATATACATGCTGATATACTGATTGATTTGTCGCGGAGTGAGAGGCGAGTATCCGTAAAGCTCGGAATATGCCTCATTGATGAGCTTGAAGATCTCCTGACCGTAGTCATTGACGAGCTTCTTTGCGCTGGTGTATTTGGGTGTGGAAAGTTCGTATTTGCGCTTTATTATGTCGCTGATGCGCTGGTAACGCTCCGGAATGGCATCGGGCACTTTCATGCGGAACTCTATCCAGTCGGCTTCCTTCTTGAATCCTAAGGCTTCGAGGTGCTTGGGATAGTAGGGATAGTTGTAGATGGTAGCCATGGTGCCTTCCTGGTCGAAACCCTCCACGAGCATTCCTTCGGGGTCCATGTCGGAGAATCCGAGCGGTCCTACAATCTCTTCCATTCCCTTAGCACGCCCCCACACTTCGACGGCGCGGATAAGAGCCTCGCTTACCGCAGGGTCGTCGATGAAATCTATCCACCCAAACCGCAGTGTCTTCTTGCCGGTCTTTTCGTTGACAACGTTATTGATGATTCCGGCAATTCGGCCCACAGGCTTGCCGTTGTCGTAAGCCATGAAATATATGCTCTCGCAGAACTCGAAAGCCGGGTTGTTGTGCGGGTCGAGCGTATTCACCTCGTCCCACACAAGAGGCGGAACGAAGCAGTCGCTGCCTTTGTAGAGGTCAATGCCCCATTTCACGAACTTCTTCAGCCCGCACTTGGTGTCGATTTTTCTGATTTCGATAGCCATAATAATTCAATTATAGTTAGCTGCACCGGCGTTCTTTGCCGGTTTAGAGCGATTTCTTCACTTCCACTTCTTCGAACGACTCGATGAAGTCGCCTTCCTGAATATCGTTGTAGCCTGCAACGCTAAGACCACATTCATATCCGGTGGTAACCTCCTTCACGTCGTCCTTGAAGCGCTTGAGCGAGCCGAGGTCGCCTGTGTAGCGAACAATGCCGTCGCGAATCACGCGCACCTTGCAGTTGCGTTTCACCTTGCCCTCACGCACAATTGCGCCGGCAATGGTACCCACTTTCGATATGTGGTAGGTCTGCATAACTTCGGCACTTCCGATGATTTCCTCTTTCAGCTCCGGAGCGAGCATACCCTCCATCGCGCTCTTCACTTCCTCTATCGCCTTGTAGATCACAGAGTAGAGGCGGATATCCACACCCTCTTTCTCGGCGAGGCGGCGTGCAGCTTGCGACGGACGCACCTGGAATCCCACGATGTAGGCATCGGAAGCCGATGCAAGCACCACATCGCTCTCAGAAATGGCTCCCACAGCCTTGTGGAGCACATTAACCTGCACTTCGGGCGTTGAGAGCTTGATGAGTGAGTCGCTGAGAGCCTCGATAGAGCCGTCGACGTCGCCTTTCACGATGATATTCAGCTCGTTGAAGCTGCCAAGAGCCTTTCGGCGGCCAATATCTTCGAGAGTGACGCGCTTCTGGGTGCGCAGACCGAGCTCGCGCTGGAGCTGTTCGCGCTTGTTGGCAATTTCGCGAGCTTCCTGGTCGGTATCCATCACGTTGAAAGTGTCGCCTGCGGTGGGTGCGCCGTTCAAGCCGAGGATAAGAGCCGGTGTAGCCGGTCCCGCCTCGGTGATGCGCTGGTTGCGCTCATTGAACATAGCTTTCACCTTTCCGTAGTGAGTGCCGGCAAGCACGATGTCGCCCACGTGGAGCGTACCGTTCTGCACGAGCATGGTAGCCACGTAGCCGCGTCCTTTGTCGAGCGACGACTCGATGATCGAACCCGTAGCCTTGCGGTTAGGGTTGGCTTTCAGCTCAAGCATTTCAGCCTCAAGCAGCACGTTGTCGAGAAGCTCGGTTACGCCGATAAACATCTTTGCCGAAATGTCCTGCGAATGGTA
>CAMFSS010000357.1 GCA_945983195.1 uncultured Prevotellaceae bacterium
AAATTTAATAAAAGAGAGAGAGGGGGTAGTGACCAGCAACTAGGGTGACAAGACTATCACTGTTACCATCAAGTGGAAGGAGAAGCACCCCATCTATGGTAAGTTTGTCAACAAGACAAAGAAGTACCATGCTCACGACGAGAAGAATGAGTGTAGCGTAGGCGACACCGTACGTCTGATGGAGACCCGTCCGCTGAGCAAAACAAAGAGATGGAGATTGGTAGAAATAATCGAAAAAGTTAAGTAAAAATGATACAGACTGAAAGCCGATTAACAGTTGCAGACAATAGCGGAGCAAAGGAAGTTCTTTGCATCCGTGTTATGGGTGGTACAGGCCGCCGCTATGCATCGGTAGGTGATGTGATTGTGGTCACTGTGAAGAACGCAATCCCTTCATCGGATGTGAAGAAAGGTACTGTATCGAAAGCAGTGGTCGTCCGTACAAAGAAGGAAGTGCGCCGTGCCGACGGTTCTTACATCCGCTTCGACGACAATGCTTGTGTGTTATTGAACAATGCCGGTGAGCTTCGCGGAACCCGTATCTTCGGTCCGGTGGCACGTGAGTTGCGTGCTACTAACATGAAGATTGTTTCGTTGGCACCCGAAGTACTTTAATCAATAAAAGTAATTAAAAGTCAATGAGCAAATTGCATATCAAAAAGGGTGACACCGTGTATGTCAACGCCGGTGACGACAAGGGCAAGCAGGGCCGTGTGCTCCGCGTGATTGTCGCCAAGAACAAGGCAGTGGTTGAAGGTGTGAATGTGGTATCGAAGAGTACCAAGCCCAACGCAAAGCACCCGCAGGGTGGAATCGTGAAGATGGAGGCTCCCATTCACGTGTCGAACTTGAATCTTATCGACCCCAAGAGCGGCAAGCCTACTCGCATCGGCCGCCGTGTGAATGAGAACGGAGTGAAAGTACGTTATTCTAAAAAATCAGGAGAGGAGATTAAATAATGAGCGCTATAACCGTAAAGAACGATTATAAGGAGAGAATTGCACCGGCACTGACCAAGCAATTCAATTACACCTCGGCAATGCAGGTTCCACGCCTCTTGAAGATTGTCATCAACGAAGGTCTTGGCGACGCTACAGGCGACAAGAAGATTATCGAGACTGCAATCAACGAGCTTACTGCCATCACAGGCCAGAAGGCTGTGCCCACACTGTCGAAGAAGGATATTTCAAACTTCAAGCTCCGCAAGAAGATGCCTATCGGCGTGCGTGTGACACTCCGCCGCGAGCGCATGTATGAGTTTATGGAGCGTTTTATCCGCATCGCACTTCCCCGTATCCGCGACTTCAAGGGTATCGAGAGCAAGTTTGACGGACGTGGCAACTACACTGTAGGAATCCAGGAGCAGATCATCTTCCCTGAGATCAACATCGACACAGTGAACAAGATGGTGGGTATGAACATCACATTCGTGACTTCGGCACCGACCGACGAGGAGGGCTACGCACTGCTCAAGGAGTTTGGACTTCCATTTAAGAACGCAAAATAAAATATCTTAGACTATGGCAAAAGAATCAATGAAAGCCCGTGAGGTGAAGCGCGCAAAGCTCGTTGCCAAGTATGCTGCCAAGAAGGCTGCACTCAAGGCTGCCGGTGACTATGAGGCACTTCAGCTCATCCCTAAGAACGCGAGTGTAGTGCGCCTGCACAACCGCTGCAAGCTCACCGGACGTCCAAAAGGCTATATGCGCCAGTTTGGAATCTCACGTATCCAGTTCCGCGAGATGGCATCGCAGGGCTTGATTCCTGGAGTAAAGAAGGCAAGCTGGTAATCGGCGGTTGTCTTCTGCAGCTACCACGGACAATGCAAACAACGAAAAATTTGAGACAATTATAAATTAACATTAGTATTAAATATTGTTCGGTATCGGCCGGACACACATTAGAGGCGAGGCCGACACTGAATCAATTTAAACAATTTTTTATGACTGATCCAATAGCAGATTATCTGACAAGATTGAGGAATGCGATCAAGGCTCAGCACAGAGTCGTTGAAATCCCTTCTTCAAAACTGAAAAAGGAGATTACAAAAATCCTTTTTGAGCAGGGCTACATCCTTAACTACAAGTTTGTAGAGGGTGAGAACCCTGCGGGCACTATCAAGATAGCCCTGAAGTATGATCCGGTTGACAAGGTGAGCGCCATCAAGTGCTTGACACGCGTGTCGCGTCCGGGTCTGCGCCAGTACACAGGCTACAAGGATATGCCGAGAGTATTGAATGGTTTAGGCATCGCCATCGTGTCGACTTCTAAGGGCGTAATGACCAACAAGGAGGCAAAGGCACAGCAGATTGGCGGTGAAGTATTGTGTTACATTTATTAAAAAGGAGGTATTGATATGTCAAGAATAGGAAAATTGCCAGTTGCGATACCTGCCGGTGTAACAGTGACGGTAAAAGATAACGTAGTGACAGTGAAAGGTCCGAAGGGAGAGCTCTCTCAGTCGATTCACCCCGACTTGAAGGTTGAGCAGGCCGACGGCCACCTCACAGTGACTCGCCCTAGCGACGACCGCGAGCACCGCGCACAGCACGGACTCTATCGCGCACTTATCCACAACATGGTAGTAGGTGTAAGCGAGGGCTACAAGAAAGAGATGGAATTGGTTGGTGTGGGTTACCGTGCAACATCAACAGGACAAGTTCTGGAACTTGCATTAGGTTATTCACATGCTATATATATCAAGCTCCCCAACGAAGTGAAGGTAGAAGCGCAGACTGAGCTAAACAAGAACCCGCTAATCATTCTTGCGACGAGCGATAAG
>CAMFSS010000358.1 GCA_945983195.1 uncultured Prevotellaceae bacterium
GGCTACCATATATGATGAAGAATCCGGCCTAAATTACAACATCTTCGATGATGGCACTGCCGAAGTTGCACCAAGCCCTACTTATGATGGTGATAATATTAAAGAGCTGGAAATTCCTGCCGAAATAACCTATGATGGAAAGAGCTATAAAGTCACAAAAATCGGTAACAAAGCTTTTTCACCCATCAATTATCAGTTACCTAAAGTTTCCGGCGGTGCAAACATTACCACAATTGGAGCCAATGCGTTTAAAGGGCTAACATCATTAACAACTGTCGATTTGAGCGGAACTGTGACATCAATAGGAGAACATGCTTTCGACGGATGTACAGGTCTCAGCGGAATCGGTTCGCTTCTCAATAATGTCACTGAAATCGGCGACTACGCTTTCCAAGATTGCGAGTATTTAGACGGCGAATACATCAACCTCAATGGTGCTATTACCTACATAGGCGATTATGCTTTTAATAATTGTGCCACTCAGGGTGAAAGCTATCTGAGTATGCACTTCAACAATCTCACAAATGCCTCAATCGGATATGCCGCTTTCAGTAAGTGTTTAGGTCTTAATACTATCAACGGCACGGTTTCGAGCATAGGCACCGGGGCTTTCGCCGAGTGTGAACGACTCTCCTCAATAGGCACGGTGCTCGACAATGTCACAGAGATTCCGTCGGCAGTTTTCTATGGCTGCACTGGCCTGTATGTATCTCTCACCCTCAATAGTGCCATTACAAGCATTGGCTCACAAGCGTTCGCATATTGCCAAAATCTTGAACTGCACATCACTAACCTCTCCAACGCTACTATCGGTGAAAGTGCTTTTGAAGATTGCTTTGCATTGAAAGATATCACAGGCACAGTGTCGAGTATCGGCTCAAAGGCTTTTTGGGGTTGCGATGGACTTGAAAAAGCAACAATCTACAACACCACCCCACCCACTGTGGGCACAGATCCATTCTATATGTGCTACGACGCTGTATTCTATGTGCTTCCCAATGCCTTGGAAAGCTATCTGGCTGCCGAGGTATGGAAAGATCAGAATGTTCAGGCAATTACACCCACTGCAGTCGCAAAACCATCGGAAATTGCCGACAGAGGTGTATATGCCATCAATTTCGGTCTTGAGGGCGTGAAAGCTCTCAATGGTGTGCTCTATGCACGCACCACCGAAACTACCGAAAACCTTTCCACTCCTGCCAAAGGGCACACAGGATTCGACAGCTATGAAGACGGCTATCATCTCGACGATTTCGTACAGCGCGACTGGCTGGCTATCGGCGGCATTGGCAGTAGCGACTATGAGAACATGTTGCTACCTACCGGCTTCAGCACCTACTACGACGGCTCAACGCTGACCGCGCTCGACAGTCCAGAGCCTGCCAGCCCTACTTCATTTGCCCTCACCGTGTATGCCGCAGCTAATGTGTTCTATGGCCAATACAGCAACATGGGCGAAAACTTCATGGCAAACAATTACAAGCCATTTTTCGTAAAACCGAAACTCAACGAAGTGGCTTCTTTCATTGGTGCCGTGAACGACAACCTCGAGCTGATTGGTTCCGGTGTATGCGGTTCTCTCGACGGTCACGGTGTGAAGGTTGAAGGCATTGAACTTACTCCCACTTCAAAATACATTCAGTTCGATGGCGTGCTTGTGGAAGATACCGATGCCACTGGCGGCGTGAAGATTATCGGCTACGGCGAAGTAATCCCCACCCCGACTGCCGTTGAGGCTGTTAAAGCTGCCGATGATGTAAAAATATTTGTAGCCGACGGCGCGGTGTCGATTGTGCCGCAGGCTGATTGCCGCGTGGAAATCTACGACACTGCCGGACGTCGTGCCGCAACTGCCAATGCCGCGGCTGGCGGACTCACCTCCGTACCCTTAGTGCGAGGCTACTACATAGTCCGTGCTGCCGGCACTTCCCGCGCAGTTGCTGTGCAGTAACTTTCTTGCAACTTTCGTTACTGTCATTATCCGTCACCCGCTCACCGCACGCTCATTTCGCGATTATTTTTCGCGTTTTTTGCGATGTGATGCGTGAGGCTTGGAATTTTTTTGCTAAATTTGCAACTTAATGGGGCATTGCCTTCCGTTTAGGGAGGCCATTACTGCCATTTATGCCAAATTGTTATACAGCACTCATTATTCCTTGGAAAAGGATTTTGACGACGAAATTGAAGAATTAGGTGGAGAAGCGCACTCTTCCTATCAGGTTCCTAAAGATAAGCGACTCCAGTTGTCGGGAATGTACCAGAATTGGTTTCTCGACTACGCTTCTTATGTGATTTTGGAGCGTGCCGTTCCCCACATCGAGGACGGACTGAAACCTGTGCAGCGACGTATTCTTCACTCAATGAAAGAACTCGACGACGGCCGATTCAACAAGGTTGCTAACATCGTGGGCAACACCATGCAGTATCACCCTCATGGTGATGCCTCAATCAAGGACGCTATCGTGCAATTAGGACAGAAGGAAATGCTCATCGAGACGCAGGGTAATTGGGGCAACGTACTCACCGGCGACCGCGCTGCCGCCGGACGTTACATTGAGGCTCGTCTGAGCGACTTTGCACTCGATGTAGTCTACAGCCCAAAAATCACCGATTGGACGCTATCCTACGACGGTCGCAAGCAGGAGCCGGTGACACTGCCGGTGAAGTTCCCTCTGCTTCTGGCGCAGGGTGCCGAGGGTTTTGCGTTGGGTCGGTCGTGAAAATTCTTGCGACCCCCCTTGAAGCCGGGCGGAGAGGGTCCCGTGGGAATA
>CAMFSS010000359.1 GCA_945983195.1 uncultured Prevotellaceae bacterium
GGGAAGACTTTCGACAACTGAACCCGCAATTAGTCTGCAAGCCTACGCGGGAAATGGGTGCAATACGCTCCGAAGACCACCACGCTTGCCGTGTCCTTCCTGGCTTTGAACCTGATTCCAAGTTGAAAATGCTCTCTCAGCTCAGCGACACTCTTGAAATAGTTATTGTCATCAGTGCCGAAGATATTGAGCGAAACAAGGTGCGTGCCGACTTGGGTATTACCTATGATGAAGATGTGCTCCGTCTTCGCTCCGAATTTATGCAGCGTGGTTTCACTGTTGGTTCAGTTGTGATTACTCATTACAACGACCAGCCTTCAGCCATTGCCTATCGTCGCCGACTCGACAATATGGACATCAGCACATTCGTACACTATATTATCAACGACTATCCTCATAATGTTGAGCTTATAGCGTCTGATGAAGGTTTCGGCAAAAACGACTATGTGGTTACGCAAAAGCCTCTTGTCGTGGTTACGGCACCCGGTCCCGGCTCCGGCAAGATGGCGGTGTGCCTGTCGCAGCTCTATAATGAGCAAAAACGTGGTGTGCGCGCCGGATATGCCAAGTTTGAGACTTTCCCGGTGTGGAATCTCCCCCTTAAGCACCCCGTGAATATCGCTTACGAAGCTGCAACTGCCGATCTCAATGATGTTAACATGATCGACCCTTTCCACCTCGATGCCTATGGCAAGGTGGCTGTCAACTACAACCGCGACATTGAAATTTTCCCTGTTCTTAATGTGCTCTTTGAGCAGATCTACGGAACTAATCCCTACAAGTCACCGACTGATATGGGTGTGAATATGGTCGGCTTCTGCATCAGCGATGATGATGTATGCCGTAAGGCTTCCCAGCAGGAAATAATCTGCCGCTACTATGAAGCTCTTAATAAAGCTGCCGATGGTGCAAGCAATCAGGACGAGATTAATAAAATCAAGCTCCTATTCAGTCAGGCTGGCATCAATCTTGCTACTCGCCGCACCGTAGCCGCTGCCAATAACAAGCGTTTGGAGTGTGGTCACACATCGGCTGCTATTGAGCTTGACGACGGCTCTGTCATCACTTCTCACTCCTCACCGTTGCTCGGCTGCTCGGCCGCGCTGTTGCTTAATGCTACTAAGCATCTTGCCGGTATCGACCACGATTTGAAGCTCATTCCCCAGTCGATGATTGAGCCTATACAAAAGACCAAGATTGAATATCTTGGAGGTCGAAATCCGCGTCTGCATACCGATGAAGTGTTGGTGGCACTCTCGGTACTCAGCGATACCGATCAACGCTGTTCACTTGCTTTGCAGCAGCTTCCGAAACTTCGCGGCTGTCAAGTGCACGTCACTGTGATGGTGGGTGAAATCGACCGCCGTATCTTCAAGAAACTCGGCATAGGACTCTCGTGCGAACCGGTAAAAAAGCGTTAGCAAGCACTTTTCAATTCATAAATAAGCCCCGCTATGTTGATTCATGGTGGGGCTTATTATTCTGAGTTCTAATCAGCTCGCGAATCATATTTTAGGATTCACCACTCGGTCGCCAAGATACTTAGCAAGTTCCGACCGCAGATTGAACAGCTCTTGCAGCCTTATCAGTGCTTCCTCTTGCTGCTGTTCCTGCATTGTGGCAATCTGTTTCTGCAAATCCTTGATTTGACAAAGAATAAGAGCTGATTTCCAATTGTATATGGCTTCGGGAATCAGTTTTGTGAGTTTGTCGGTCTCAGCAGGCAGATTGTTGTACTTGGTGTGTATGCGGCTTAGCTGGTATTTTTCGTAGATTAGGGCAACCGAAGCATTGCGTACAGCATCATCGGGCGACGAACAGAGTTGCTTTTCAAGGAAATTCACTTTGAAATCTTTGATTCGTTCATTCTTGAATGTCTCAATCTTCTCATTAAGCTCTTTCTCATGCGACTCAATATCGGCTATTGAGAGTTGCTTCGATTGTATGTCGGCAATGCCATTTGCGTGCATCGCTTCTGCTTCTTGCATCAGATTGGCATAGAAGTGGTTGAAAACATCATTGAATTGTTCCGACACTTCAATCGACTCATCGAATATATGCGCAAACAGCGAGTTGCTGAACGTCATTTGATCTATTTCAAGTTCATTGGCGACATATTGCAGCAAATTTATGGTGAATGTATTGCCTTCAGCATCTACGGCATCGCAAAAATCTACCATGCCATATTTCACTATGAATCTTATTAGCTCGCGCTCATGTGGATAGAGAATCTTTTCGTATGGATTTGCCGCCTTGTTTTCCGCCGGTTTAGGCTTCTCGGTTTCCTTACCATCTTCTTCTATGTCATCATCTGTTGATGATTTTGAAGTGTCAGCCTGCTGACTCTCTAACTGCTGGGTGGTTGCAATGTTGTTGTCTGTAGGCACAGCAGAACCTTGTTGGCTGTTCTTTTCGCGCTGTTTGCGCTCAAACTCTCGCTTCTTGTTCTGCTCGATGGCCTTCGATATTTCTACCACCAGAATGTTTGCATCTATGCCGAGGCGCGATGAGCATTCTTTTGTATAGACGCTTCGTGTAATGGCGTTTGGAATCACCGCAATCGACTTCACCACGTCTTGAATCACAGCCGATTTCTTGATGGGGTCGTTCTTGGCTCCTTCAAGCAGAATCTGCATCTTGAATTGAATGAAGTCGGTTTCGTTGCTGTCGATATATTCCTGAATTTCACTCGTGCTGTGGGCACGCGCGAAGCTGTCGGGGTCATGACCGTCGGGGAGAAGAAGCACCTTTATGTTCAGTCCTTCGTT
>CAMFSS010000360.1 GCA_945983195.1 uncultured Prevotellaceae bacterium
AAGGAGTCGAAACTCCGCAACTCCGCACCTATCAAGTATCAAATCGAGATTTCCCAAAAGTATTGGGAATCGATTTTCCGCAGTGAGGGCATCACCGACCGCCGCAAGCAGCAAGAACGCATCGTGCAGGAGAAGCAGAGCATTCTCGACTTCCTTACCGGGGCGGAGAACAGCGGCAAAGCCTGGTTCTCCACGTTCTACATAACGCCCGACGGCAAGGAACAGCACGATGTGGTCATCAACAAGATTGATGACTCCAAAGAGGGTGGCGACTGGAGCACAGACATTCAAGAGGCCGTGAATATGTTCTGCTTTACTATGCGAGTGCATAGTAATCTTGTCGGCAGTGTGCCCGGCAAGTCGCAGACCAATAATTCCGGCTCCGACAAACGAGAACTCTACACAATAGCACAGGCACTCCAAAAGCCGTATCACGACTTGCTTTTCACCGTCCATCGAATTATCATTCGCTTTAATGGGTGGAAAGGTGTAGTGCCTGATTGTCCTTTTATTCAATTAACAACGCTCGACGAACACGCCGACGCTAATACCGTAACCGCCGATGAAACTAATAACTGACAACTCGATGCTGATGCGCTATGTGCCGCACAGCATCAAGCCCGTGGCAGGTGAAAACCCTCTCTTTGACAAAATCGAGGTTCACCTTGAAAGCGCAGAGTCTTGGGTAGAGCAGAACTTCACAGGTTCAGAGCTGCTCAACGACATCGACGCGCTTAATCCAGCACTCGTTGACGCTTTGCGTCTGCTCGTCGTTGCCGATGCTCTTGACCGTGCAGTGCCGTCGCTCGACTTGGTTCTCACACCCAACGGCTTCGGCGTTGTCAACACAAACACCGTAGCCGCTGCTTCCAAACAGCGCGTTGACCGCCTGATCGGAAGCATGAGAGAACTTCGCGACGGGGCGATTGAGCAAGCTCTATCGCTGCTGCCCGGCGAGGAAGATTGGGCCGAAACTCCCCAGGCTCATTACTTCGCCACAACATTGTTCCCCAACATCGACCTTTGCTCGCTATGCGGCCACAATTCGGGTCGCTGGGAGAAGTATGTCGAACTGCGTTCTCGTGCCGTCGGCATAGAGTTGACTCTCGCCGAGGATTACTTCTCTCCGGAACTAATGTCGGAGTTGCGACTGCTCAATCTTCTCGGTTCACTGTCTGCAGAACAACAGCGGGTTGTTCAGGCCATACGCTCGCAGGTCGTTGAAGTCTTGCAGGGCAATCCTATCAACGGCAATCGTATGCGCGACGTAGTGAACTTCATTCGCTATCGCCCCGGCACGTTCCGCTTGTGGCACATATCTGACACCGCGAAACTATTCTCGCCCCCCAAGTTTGAGAACAAGAAAGACTCCAAAGGCTATTGGTTCTAAATTCAAAAAATTTTAGTAACTTTGCAATAATTTACGTAGCAGTATATTATGACTAATCTAAAACATAAATTTCACTCTATATCAAAATCCAAGGCGTATAAGATTTTCGCCACTATTTGGGTTATTTTGAGCAGCATTTTGCTGTTGTGGGTCATTGTATTCTTCATTTATGAATACTGCCCCAAAGACTTCGGAACTTATGGCATAGTTAAAGAACATCAAAGGGCCTTCAAGGGCAATCATTATCTCTACAATACTGAAACGGGAGAAATTGTTGCAGATAACCTTGACTGGGTACGCTGGAACGGCGACTCTATCGCTGTAGTTTCAGCTGATGGGAAGCGAGCTTACCTAAATATCAATGAAGGCCGATTGCTGATGCAACCTACTTTTGAAAAAGCATGGCAATTCCATGAGGGAATAGCTGCCGTTCAAATCAACGACCGCATAAGATTTATAAACACCAAAGGCGAATTTGTTTTCAATAGCTCTTTCCCTATACCAAGCGAAAGAGTTTCCGACAAAATGTTTTATGACGGTTTATGTATAATGCCAAACGATGATGGTTCTATTGGCATTATCAACAAACAAGGAGAGTGGGAACTCTCTCCTAAATATGAATTTGTGCAGCGCGATAACAATGGTTGGTATCGCGCTTTCAAGAATGGCGTAACAACATTGTTAACACCAAATCTTGACCCAACAGTTTCTAATACGCAAGTTGTTATTAGCCAAGATACCATCCTTGTCTATAAGGATACAATACCTACTATCTATATTCGTGAGTTATAACTTCTAACTTGAAGTAGCGTTTGGCTGGAACTATGCCTTGACTTAGATACATGATTACAACCGCGAAAAATTTTCTATTCTCCAAGTTATAAAACGAAAAAAATCCAAAGGCTACTTGTTTTGAAAATTTTTGATGCTTATATGCTCTTATTAAATTTGCGACATGAAACATAAAATTTACGATTTACGTTCTATTGTTTATAATGGTGGTTGGCATAGCTGCAGTTATATTAATGAAGAGAGGTGTATATATAGCATATACTATAATGAAAAAGTTGGTTCATACCGAGGAGAAGATTCTGGGGCTATATATCCAATATTAGAGAAGCGCATTTTAGAGATGTATAATATTGCTCCTCTCTTAGATGAATTTATTGACGAAGAACCCAAAATATATATTGGTCGAGGTTTAATAAGAAAAAGACTTAGGGATATAGTTCATCCTGCACCTGGTTGCGTAAATTTGCATAGTGATGTTTTATGGCGAATCTATGATTTTCTTAGCAAGCGAGATGATTTAGATAAATACCTAATATAATGTTTAGTCTAAAAATGTCTTTTATCGAACAAACGGATGGATGTAGT
>CAMFSS010000361.1 GCA_945983195.1 uncultured Prevotellaceae bacterium
TAATTGTTGTCGAAAAACTGAAGATTGTTACTCATCATGTTCACACCTGCACGAACAGTGAATACTGTTGATTTGTCATCGTCTGCCATTGCTGAAGTAGAACAGAAAACAACTGCTGCTAAAATTACTAAAAGCTTTTTCATACTAATAATTGTTTAGAAGTTAATAAATAAGATAGATAATAGAAGTTTTGCTATATAATGATGCTTTGTTGAATAGAATCCAAGTGGCTGCTCGCATATTGTGGCTTGTGACAGCCACTTGGATAATTATTTAGTCACTCTTGAGGTTGATTTACAAAAGTTGCTATCTTAAAAATAACACTGATTTGTTCTTATTGTATGTAAGTTTTCAACACTCCTTTTTTCGTATTATAGGACTCGTGTGGCATTATCTCATCCACATCACGTTGGTAGTGGTGGGTTGCTGTCCGTTACCGTAGGCGATGCCTACAGCTCGTGCAGCCTCGATGGTTCTGCGCTGAATGTCGACTTCGTCGTTGTATTTGTCGCGGTTCTCAAAGTCCCAGTTTCGCTGAGTGATTCGGCTGATCTCCATAGCAAGTACTTCAGCATCGGGATAAGCCGATGACTCGAAGTCGATTTTCTTGAGTGACTCAAATGCTTTTTCGGCACCTGTCACGTCGGGGCTTGCAGCCCATGCTGAGCGAGCCTCGGCGAGGAGCTTCTTTCCGGTGTAGTCGATATACTGCTTGAACACCTGGTCGGTCACCTGAATGGCTTCGGCATAGCCTTTGCAGCACTCAGGAATTGATGTGAGGTAGTAGAGAGCCTCCTCGAAGTGACGCTGTGAAACGGCACGGTTGGCTTGGTTGATTATGCTGCCATAATTGCTGTCGAAGTAGTTGATGATTTTAGCCTTTCCTTCTGCCACAAATTCAGCAAGAGCCTTGTTGCTGCGGTTGAGCTTGCGCAGAGCCATCATGAATGCGCGTGTGTCGCTTTCACCTACTCCTCGAAGCTCAAATGTCTTCGAAGCGTAGACCGTCTGGCTTGCAAAGTCACCAATCGACAGTGTAAGCAGTGTGTGCACTGTGGTTTTTGGTGGCACTGTCGAAGTCACATCCTTGAAAAGGTTGGTAAACTTTCCGGTGATGAAGAATTGGCGGTATTCGCCTATTACCATCACCCCTGTTGATGTCAATGCCGATTCAAGCTGGGTCATAAGCATCTGGCTGATTTCGCCAGAAACCTTTTCACCTTGTTGAACGGGCACTGCCATAATGCGGAGTGCGCAATCCTCAGCCATCATATTGGCTGGAATCAGCAATGCAAGGGCTAATATTATTTTATTGAAAAATTTCATAATTCTGTGTTGTAAATAGTGAGTTAATATGCTTTTACTTTTCTCCAAGAATCAGGTCGGCACGGCCAAGACCCTGAGTGTCGACTTTCGATGTGATATTGTAGGGGGCACCACGGAGGTATTTGCGAAGATTGTTGACAAACTGGCGCGTATCCATCGGCATTCCGTTTTCGCGGTAGATTGGTATGCGCACCTGCTCGAATGTAATCTGGCTCTCAGTTGCGTCTGTCATATTGAAACGGTGGTTGACGGTGTTTTGTGCCATCCAGGCTTCAATAATGTCGGTGAGTTCTTCTCCGTTGTATTCATTTTCAAGAGTCAAACCTGAACCGTTGTCGAACACCTTCACGTTGAATGCCACTTCACGTCCGTTTTCGAGCAAGTCGTCGAAGTGGGCTTGTAGCTGTGAGAGGAATCCGTCCATTTTTTCAAGGACAGCCTCTTCGAGCAACACGGGAACTTCACTTGAGAATGATGCCGGTCCGGTGCCCTGTGCGGCAGCAATCTGCTTGTTGGAGTAAGCGTCGAGTCCGCGCATGATGTAGGTTACCGATTGCTTCGGACCTGTCGCGTTCACCTTCCAGCCAATTTCAATTAGTATGTCGGCTTTTGCCACTGCATTGAGCTTATCGAGCGGGCTTTCAGCTATTGTAGCACCCGATGTGCTGCTCGTCATCATTGCATTGCGTGCATTGTTGTTGTTGAGCGACTTCAGAGTCTGCGACATATCCTTGAGCGGGAATCCTCGCTCAGCCATCAGCTCACCAATTTTTGTCGTTACAACAAGAAGGTCGGTATTCTCCTGAATGGCTTTTGCATAGTCGGGAACTCGGGTGGTCACTCCCTGGTTTTCGTATGTGGTTAGGAAACCGTTTTCATTGCACCAAGTGTCGGCAGGCACTACCATGATAGTTGGTTTTTTTGCCTGAGCGCACACCAATGTTGGATATAGTGCTGCCAGAAACAGTAAAAGAATTGAAGAATATTTTTTCATTATTGTGTAGTTTGATTTTGTTACTGAAGAAAAAATGGGGAATGATTTGATCCACAATTATTTATGGATATATTTACGGCTTGATTATGCCGTCCTGCACCAGCTTGTTTCTAAGCTCGGCACGGTTCACGCGCACCACCACGCCCCAGTTCTCCTGTGTTTTATTGGAGGCTTTGATTTTCGAAGTCTTCTTTTCGTTGCCTAAGTTAACATAGTTGGTGTATTCCCCGCCGTCGGTGAAGAAAGCGTTGAAATAATACTCGTATTTCTCCTGGGCATTCACCTCAAAAATGAGTGGTCGCTGGTTGCACTCAGCTGAGCCTGAACGTATTCCCTTGAAGATTACATCGCGAAGGGCGTTCTTTTTTGCTTGTTCTGTGGCATCTGCCTGATTCTTGCCTGTACCCCATGCTCTCAGTGTTTGTGTGCCATCAAG
>CAMFSS010000362.1 GCA_945983195.1 uncultured Prevotellaceae bacterium
AACATACTGATTGTCAACAGGATAATTATATGTTAAAAAACATATTTTTTGGAGCTTTTCTTGCAGAATTTTTGTTGAAACCCTAAAAACGGGTGAAAAGTGATTGGGTGACGCGCTGTTTTGCCTTTTTTTCTGCCCATTGGTGGGATTGTGTTGCCACTAAAGGGTGGGGAGAGAAAACAGGGTGGCGGCGTTGCGGTCGGTGATTGCCGCAGCCTCTTCCGCCTCGATGCCAAGATGCTGTGCAACGCAGCGGCAGATGTGCGGAATATTGCTGCTTTCGTTTCGCTTTCCTCGATTCGGAACCGGGGCGAGGTAGGGCGAATCGGTTTCGAGCACAATGCGGTCGATTCCTATTTCGGGAAGAATTGCCGGAATTGCCGATTTCTTGAAAGTGACAATGCCATTGATACCGAAATAGAAGTCGCCAAGTCGGCGGCATCGACGCACATCGTCGACTGAGCCGCAAAAGCT
This sequence comes from uncultured Prevotellaceae bacterium, assembly GCA_945983195.1. Taxonomy (GTDB): domain Bacteria; phylum Bacteroidota; class Bacteroidia; order Bacteroidales; family Muribaculaceae; genus CALZFJ01. The sequence goes on from CAMFSS010000362.1 coordinate 475, forward strand.
GTGCATCACTGTGGTAGGAAGCGACTTGAACCGGCTGAACACGCTCAACACGTCATCGAGCCCTTCGCGGCAATGAATGATGAGCGCAAGGTTGCGGTCGAGTGCCCATTGCACCTGTGCTGCAAGAGCCTCCTGCTGCTCGTGCCTGAATGTAGCGTCCCAATATAGGTCGATGCCCACTTCGCCGACAGCCACAAAGGGGAAGTCGTCGAGGTGGCTTTCCACCACTTCAAGAGACTGTTTCCAGTCGTCTTTCACCTCAGTCGGGTGGAATCCCATTGCCATTGCTGTGCATTGCCGATAGCTGGTGTGAAGGGCATACATTGGCTCTATTGTGGTGAGGTCGACGTTAGGCAGCACCATGCGGCTCACACCGGCAGCAAGAGCGCGCTCCATTACGGCATCACGGTCGGCATCGAATTCTTCGAGGTAGATGTGAGTGTGCGTGTCGGTCATCGGTCGCGGTGCATTAGCATGTTGGCAAAGTCGCGGAAAGCGCGTCGAGCCTCCTCGGGGAACGATATGGAATTGAGCACACTGAGTGCGCGGTCGTTGTAGCGGTTCATAGCCTCAATCGCAAGGTCGCTGATTCCGAGGCGCGAATAGAGGGCTGTGACGGCAGCCACTTTTTCCCTACGGTCGGGGTCGACGGCACTGAGCCAGTGCATCAGCTCGTCGTGGTCGGCACCGGTGGCGCGATTCATGGCGTTGATGAGCATAAACGTCTTTTTGTTGTTCATGATGTCGCCGCCTATTTCCTTGCCGAAAGTGGCAGGGTCGCCATACACGTCAAGCCAGTCGTCTTGATGCTGGTAAGCCACACCGAGGTCGACACCGTATTGATAGATTCGCCCGGCATCGTCGGCCGATGCATCAGCCATAAGCGCACCCATCTTGCAGGCGCAACCAAGAAGCACCGAAGTCTTCAGGCGAATCATCGAAATGTATTCCTGCTCACTCACATCGTTTCGGCACTCAAAGTCCATGTCGTACTGCTGACCTTCGTACACCTCCATTGCAGTGCTGTTGAACAGCGACATTGCAGGCTCGATGTGGGCTGCATCGGCATTGGCGATGTGCTGACCTGCCATTGTGAGCATGGCATCGCCCGAAAGGATAGCCACATTGTCGTTCCAGCGCACGTGCACGGTTGGTTTGCCGCGGCGCACGTCGGCCTTGTCCATCACGTCGTCGTGAAGCAGGGTGAAATTGTGATACAGCTCAATGCCAACGGCCTGGCTGAGTGCGCGGCTGTAGTCGCCGCAGAAGGCGTCGCACGCCATAAGTGTGAGCACCGGGCGCAAACGCTTTCCACCGAGAGCCATTGTGTAGGCAATAGGCTCATAGAGAGCTGCCGGAGTGGCAGGATATTTTATGTCGGCAATCGCACGCGATGCCACATTCACATAGTCTTCGAATTTGAGCATGATTGTTATTGTTGATATTGATTGGTGTAATGTTTTATTTGTCGGCAATGGTTAATTCAGTAGCGCACGGTCAGAGCACCGACGAAGCAAGGTCGGGGTCGTCTGTCAGGAGCGTTTCTCTGAACGCCTCGTCGAAGGCACGCACGGCTATGGTGTCGCCGGCGACCAAATACTCGCTTTGAATGGCCTTGGCATCGAGAATGGAGTGCTGCATAGCCATGGTGTCGGAGTGGTCGGTGGCAATGAGCTTCCGTGCAGCCTCGGCGGCACGGAGGCGAGCCTCTTCGGCTCGTGTGCTGCCTGTGGAGCTTCCGCCACCGCAAGCCATAAGCCCGGTAGCAGCCATTGAGGCAACAATGATGTATAACAGAAGTCGCATAGTCAATTGCGGATTAATTATAAAAAGTTGTGATTATTTTTCGTGTGTGGCGTTGACTTTCATTTCGTAGCGTCTTCCGCTCCACTTGTTGCCCGGTGTCGGCACTTCGCGGCACTGCTCAACGATGCAACCTGGGTCGTTGCTCCAGTAATCGTGCAATGTTAGCCCATTGAGTGCGTCGAGGTGCTTGGTGTCGTCGGGATTGATTACTATGCGCAGCCCTGTGGCAAGCTGCATCATTTCCACGTCGCCCCGGCTGTTGCCGCCTACAAACAATGGGCGCGTCTTGATGAACGACATTATAGCCTCGGCCTTACCCTGCTCCACCGATATAGGCTCGATAATCTTCTTGGTGGTGCGTCCGCGCATATCAATCTGTGAGCGCACGCCGATTATGTGGTCGGTAGGAATTCCAAACTGGTCGCTGCACACGCCCTGATAGAGCAGTTCGTGCGAAGCCGTCACCACCTACAC
>CAMFSS010000363.1 GCA_945983195.1 uncultured Prevotellaceae bacterium
AGCGGCGCCGTAGCCCGGGGGCTTGAGTGCGGCAGCCGCAGCAACGCTGGCAGTGCTCAGCTATATGGGCTATATGCGCCCGAGTGCCGAAACCGTGTTTGCCGTGTTCCCATTGCTTGCCGTAGGAATTACGCCTATTCTTGGCAAATATGTTGACTATCACGGAAAGGCTGCCTCAATGCTCGTGCTCGGTTCTATACTGCTCATTGTGTGCCACTTGACATTTGCATTTGTATTGCCGATGTTCAAGACTAGTGCATTTGGAGGCGTGATTGTTGCATATATCACAATTCTTGTGCTAGGAGCTTCGTTCTCGCTCGTTCCGGCATCGCTTTGGCCAAGTGTTCCAAAACTTGTTGATGCAAAAATCATAGGCAGTGCCTACGCTCTGATTTTCTGGATTCAGAATATCGGCTTGTGGCTCTTCCCGCTTCTGATCGGCAAGATTCTCGACAAGAAAAACCCCGAGATTGTGGAAGGACTCGCCAACGGCACAATGAGCCCTGAAGTGGCAGCCGTGTCGTACGACTATACCGCACCGCTTGTGATGCTCGCATGCCTGGGTGTGGCAGCTCTCATTCTCGGCTTCATCCTGATACGCGAAGACAAGCGCAAGGGATATGGACTTGAGAAGCCTAATGTGACAGAAAAGTAACAGAAAATAGCTGCAAAAATGCATAAAAAACGTATTTCGCTGCAATTAGAGAAAAAAATATATCATAGAATCGAAATATAACATACACAACGATCACACAGCACATATCTAGCACTATAAATGCCCCCCGGAATGTAAAAATCAATTTTTATTAAAATATGAAGAAACATAATTTTTACGCCGGTCCGTCGATACTGAGCGAGTACACACTCACCAAGACGGCTGAAGCGATTAAAGATTTCGCAGGTACGGGTCTTTCAATTCTTGAAATTTCGCACCGTAGCAAAGAGTTTACAGCAGTGATTGAAAATGCAGCAGCACTTGTGAAGGAGCTGCTCGATGTGCCTGAAGGCTATAGCGTGCTTTTCCTTGGCGGTGGAGCAAGCACTCAATTCTGCATGGTACCTTTCAATCTTCTTAGCAAGAAAGCCGGCTATCTCGATACGGGTACATGGGCTAACAAGGCTATCAAGGAAGCCAAGCTGTTTGGCGAAGTTGAAGTTGTAGCATCGTCGAAGGAAGCCAACTACACATATATTCCCAAGGACTACACTATTCCGGCTGATGCCGACTATTTCCACTTCACTACCAACAACACAATCTACGGAACAGAAATCCGCAAGGATTTGGATTCACCTGTGCCATTGGTAGCTGATATGTCGAGCGACATTTTCTCGCGTCCTGTCGACGTTTCGAAATACAATATCATCTATGCCGGAGCACAGAAGAATCTTGCTCCTGCCGGTGTGACAATCGTGATTGTGAAAGATGAGGCAATGGGACACGTGGAGCGTGCAATCCCCACAATGCTTGACTATCGCACACACATTTCGAAAGGCTCAATGTTCAACACACCGCCGGTATTGCCGGTGTTCTCGGCTCTTAAGACTCTTGAATGGTACAAAGAACTGGGTGGCGTGAAGAAACTTGAGGAGATGGACAAGGCAAAGGCAGCCGTACTCTACGATGCAATCGACGCAAGCAAGATGTTTGTGGGTACAGTGAATGCCGAGGACCGCTCAATAATGAACGTATGCTTCGTGATGAAGCCTGAATACAAGGAACTTGAGAAGGAATTTATTGACTTTGCTTCAACCAAGGGCATCGTTGGAATTAAGGGCCACCGCAGTGTAGGCGGATTCCGCGCATCGCTCTACAATGCTCTTCCTAGGGAGAGTGTAGAGGTGCTTGTGGCAGCAATGAAGGAATTCGAAGGAAAGCACTAAAATTATCAATCGAACTATAAACGGATTTATCCTCGCTGTCACATGATTATGGCGGGGATAAATTGTAATAATAAAAAAACAACACTTAGTGACTATGAAAATATTAGTTGCAACCGAAAAGCCGTTTGCGCCTGTGGCTGTAGATGGCATAAAGGAAGTAGTCGCTGCTTCGGGCAACGAGCTTGTACTTCTTGAGAAAGGCACTAAAGCCGATTTGAGTAATGCAGCTGCCGATGCAGCCGGACTTATCGTGCGTAGCGATATTGTCGACAAGGAAGTGCTTGATGCTGCAAAGCAACTTAAAGTGGTGGTTCGTGCCGGTGCCGGATACGACAATATCGACCTTGCCGAGGCCACTGCCCATGGTGTGTGCGTGATGAACACTCCGGGTCAGAACTCAAATGCAGTTGCCGAATTGGTGTTTGGTATGCTTGTGATGATGATTCGCAATAACTACAATGGCACTGCCGGAACAGAGCTGAAGGAGAAGACTCTTGGCATACATGCCTATGGTCAGGTGGGTCGCAATGTGGCTCGCATAGCAAAGGGATTTGGCATGACAGTTTCGGCTCTCGACCCATTTGTGAAAGATGAGGATATGATTGCCGACGGTATCACTCCTGTTCACTCAGTGGAGGAGCTTTACTCGAAGAATCAATATGTATCGCTTCACATTCCTGCTACTCCACAAACTAAGAAGTCGGTGACAAAGGAGCTTATCAAGCTGATGCCGAAGAATGGCGTGCTTATCAACACTGCCCGCAAGGAGGTGATTGATGAGGAGAGTCTTGAAGAGGCATTTGCCGAGCGTGCAGATTTCAGCTGCGTTGCAGACGTGAAGCCCGACACCGCTGCGGGGATGATGGC
>CAMFSS010000364.1 GCA_945983195.1 uncultured Prevotellaceae bacterium
GTTCACGATGCCTCCCTCCGGCGAGGTCGACGATGTGACCGAAAGGCTAATAGGTGTGATGTTGTGTAACTGTCCCATTGAGTCTAATTTATGTATAAATTCTTCCAATAATTGCAAGTTGCCATGGTATTTTGCAATGTTGCTGCTACCACACGGAAAATATACTGAAACACTTAGTGTATCTGAATACCCTTGCGCTTTTGCGACAACATTCGACAATAAGAATAGTACCGCCAGTATAGTTATTATCCTGTATAAGGTTTCCCGCATTACTGTTTTACTTTATTAAGCGTGCAAATGTAATACATTTTTTTTGAATTAATATTATTTTTCACCCCCCCCATTAACAAATTTAAGCATCATTAACACATAAATGGGTAAAACTTTGTTTTTTGACTCATTTTCGCCCAATTACCTTAGATTTTTTGTACCTTTGCACCCGAAATTCAAGACAATTGATGATGAACAGTCTTTATTTGAAACTATTTCTATCCTTCCTCAAGATTGGGGCATTTACTTTCGGTGGCGGATGGGCTATGATTTCTATCATTGAACGTGAAATTGTCGACCGCCACAAGTGGATTAGCAAAGCTGATTTTCTCGATTTGCTTGCTGTGGCTCAGTCGATGCCTGGCATTCTGGCCGTTAACATTTCGGTGGTGATTGGCGACAACTTGCGCGGATTGAAGGGCAGCATCGTGTCGGCTCTGGGCACTATTCTCCCCTCTTTCACTATTATCCTTGCTATTGCAATATTCCTAACCCCCGACGACATTAAGAACAGCGAACTTATCAGCAGCATCTTCCGTGGTATTCGTCCTGCTGTGGTGGCTTTGATTGTTGCTCCTGTGCTCACCACGGCTCGTGCTGCTAAAATCGGTTGGAAGACGGTGTGGATTCCTATTGTTACTGCACTATTAATCTTCTCCAAAATTCCATTTATTTCAAATCCTATAACATTTATTATACTTGGCGGTCTTGGTGGCTATATGTATTACATAATGCGTCAGCAACGTGCCGTCGCCGACGGAAAGGAGGACGTGAAATGAGCATTTATCTGAAGCTGATTTGGGCTTATCTGAAAATAGGTCTTTTTGGATTTGGTGGCGGTTATGCCATGCTGTCGCTGATTCAGCGCGAAGTGGTCGATAGCGGTTGGATTTCAAGCACCACATTCACCGATATTGTTGCAATTTCTCAAATGACACCCGGTCCTATCGGCATCAACAGTCCCACCTACATTGGCTACGTAGTTACAGGCAGTGTTTGGGGTTCGATACTCGCCACTGTCACTGTGGTGCTGCCGCCATTCGTCCTTGTCCTCTATGCAAGCCATTTCATACGCCGTCACAAGGATAGTGCCATCATTAAGGGCGTGTTTATGGGGCTTCGCCCCGTGGTGGTAGGCTTGATTGCATCGGCTGCTCTGCTCCTCATGAATGGCGAAAATTTCGGTACTGCCACACCCGACTGCATCAAGAGTATTGTAATATGTATTGCCTCGTTCTGTGTGGTCTATTTCACTAAAATACACCCTATTTTCATCATCATTGCTGCCGGCATCGTCGGCGCATTTATCTATTAGCTTATAACTATTAAATCTGTCAGTAATTAAGGCTATGAACTACAAGGAAACAATCGAATTTCTGTTTACTCAGGTGCCAATGTTCCAGCGAATTGGTGCCGGCGCATATAAGCCGGGACTCGACACCACCCGGGCACTCGATAATCTCTTTGGAAATCCTCACCGCGCATTCCGCACTATTCATGTTGGGGGTACAAACGGCAAGGGCTCGGTGTCGCACACTCTTGCGGCAATCCTCCAGCATTCCGCCAAACGCGAAGGTCTATACACGTCGCCCCCAATGAATGCAAAACTAACTCGACTTCCACTCCAACCCCAAATGCTTCCCCACAATGAGGTTGTGAATTTCGTGGAACGCTACCGCAAGAGCGGCTTCTATGCCTCTCCTTCGTTCTTCGAACTCTCCACAATAATGGCATTCGAATATTTCCGAAAATGCAGTGTCGATATTGCCGTGATCGAGGTGGGTCTTGGCGGTCGGCTCGACTGCACCAACATCATCACGCCGATTCTAAGTGTCATCACCAACATCTCTTTCGACCACACTCAGTTCCTTGGAAACACCCTGCCTGAAATCGCTGCCGAAAAGGCAGGCATCATCAAGAATGGTGTGCCCGTAGTTATCGGCGAAGCTTAGGGCGAGGGGATAAATGTGTTTGGCGAAAAGGGGAAAATTTGCGGCTGTCGCATGGTGATTGCCGACTCGGACGGGGAAATTATCGCCCACGCGCGGCAACACGCTAATTTGACGCTCGAAACACGCAATTTTGGCACCCTAACTGACGCTCTATCAGGCAATTGCCAGGTGAAAAATGCAGCCACAATACTCGCATCCGTGTCTTTTGCGCGAAATATCGGGCTAAATATACCCCAACTTGCTGTGTCTGAGGGCTTTAGCCGTGTTTGTGAGCTTACCGGACTCTACGGACGCTGGTTTTCTGTGAGTTACGCTCCAACGGTGGTCTGTGACACCGCCCACAATGTAGGTGGTTTCACCTATATTACCGCCCAATTGCGCGAAATAATATGCACAAAACTCCGTATAATTATCGGTTTTGTTTCCGACAAAGATGTGAGTCACATCCTCGAAATGCTCCCCACAGATGCTGTATATTATTTCACTCAGGCATCAGTGCCAAGAGCAATGGATTGCACAA
>CAMFSS010000365.1 GCA_945983195.1 uncultured Prevotellaceae bacterium
GGCGATTCTGCTCTCGATTTGATCTATCTTTGTATATATATTTTTTTTAGAATTATGGAAACGAAAAAGAAGAAATTGGTGATTTCTACCGGTGCCGGAATGAGTGCCGAGAGTGGTATGGCTACTTATCGCGATGCAGGTGGCTTGTGGGACAACTATCCGGTGATGCAGGTAGCGAGTGCCGATGGCTTTCGGCGCGACCCGGCTCTGATTCACCGTTTCTACAGCAACTTGCGGCGCAAACTGGCCGACATTAAGCCTAATGCTGCGCATTATGGGCTTAAAGAGCTTGAACAATACTTTGATGTGCATATCATCACGCAGAATGTCGACGATCTGCATGAGCGTGCAGGCAGCACTAATGTGCTCCATCTGCACGGTGAGCTGATGAAGGTGCGCTCGCTTACGCACCCCGAGCGTGTGTACGACCTCACCGGTGGCGATCTCGACACCTCGCTTGAAACGCGTGACCCATACGGCGACCCTGTGCGTCCGCACATTGTGTTCTTCCAGGAAGATGTGCCCAATTTCTCGCCGGCAGTCGACCTTGTTGCTGAAGCCGATGTGTTTGTGGTGATAGGCACATCGCTTGTGGTTTATCCTGCGGCAGCTCTGATTAACTATGTGCGCCGCGGAGTTCCCATTTACTACATCGACCCTCGTCCGGCAAGCGTTCCGCAGAGCGTGCACGTCATTGCCGAGAAAGCTACGGTGGGAGTGCCCATGTTGAAGCAGTTACTGCTCCAGTCGGAGGCGTGATGTGCCGTCGGCGTGAGTTTTTTCACCAAATCTGTGCATTTTTTGCGTATTTTGATGCTCTCGCTTGGGAAATAGGTGGAAAATAGTTAACTTTGCCCGAAATATACATAAAACAACGGACTAAACAAACATTTTTATACCCACAAATCTTAGATGAAAGTTAAAATTCACCGCGAAGGACTAAACATACTGGTAGCATTGCTCGTAGTGCTGCTCGCAATCAACGTGCCGCTTTACCTCTGCTTGGAGAATAGAGTGGTGCCGATTGTCACCATCACGCTTTCGGCAATACTCTATCTGCTTGTAGTGAACTTCTTCCGCAGCCCGCGCCGCCACTTCAAGGGCGACCCTGAGAATGCTGTGGTGGCATCAGTCGACGGCAAGGTGGTAGCTCTTGAGGAGGTCTACGAAGACGAGTATCTGCATCGCAATGTGATTCAGCTCTCGATATTCATGACCGTATTCAACGTGCATGCCAACTGGACCCCTGTGGCTGGAGTGGTGAAATATGTGAAGCATCACTCCGGGCGTTTCCTTGCAGCCTATCTGCCCAAGTCGAGCACCGAGAATGAACGCTCCACCATCGTCATCACCACCGACAACGGCACTGAGATACTTATGCGCCAAATTGCAGGAGCCATAGCACGCCGCATTGTCACTTATCCTGAGGCAGGCGAGCGTGTGAGCCTCGATGAGCACATAGGATTCATCAAGTTTGGCTCGCGTGTGGATATTTATCTTCCTCTCGACACCGAGATTCTGGTGAAGCTCGGCGATATTACCACCGGGGGCATAACCCAGGTGGCACGCCTAAAGAAATAGCCAACACTGCAAGAATGTGGGATAATCCAATAAGCCCAATACCAACCGACAATGAAAATTCTCAACACTATAAAGAACAACATTCCCAATTCAATCACTTGCCTGAACCTCGTGTCGGGCGCAATTGCATGTATCTATGCGCTGCGCGGCAATGTTGATTTTGGCGGAATCTATGGCTACCAGATAGCATTCATCATGATAGCCGCTGCTGCGGTTTTCGACTTCTGCGACGGACTTGTGGCACGCCTGCTGCATGCCGTTTCGGCAATCGGCAAGGAGCTCGACTCACTCTGCGATGCAGTGAGCTTCGGACTGGCTCCGGCACTGCTCGTCTACAACTTCATGAGCAATGCCAATCCCGACAGCCTGCTCCCGTTTGTGGCACTTGCAATAGCTGTGTGCGGTGTGTTGAGGCTGGCACGCTTCAATGTAGATGCCACACAGACTACGTCGTTCCTCGGAATGCCCATTCCGGCCAATGCCATTTTCTGGATAGGCTATTGCAATATGCTCTATTCACACCCGGAGTGTTACACCTCGGCAGCCGACGAGTATCTGCTCGCGGCACTGGTGATAGCCATTTCACTCACCATGGTGTGCCGGCTGCGAATGTTCTCATTCAAGTTCAAGAATTTTGCCCTTTCCGGCAACTGGCACCGCTACCTGCTCATTGCAGCGGCAATAGTGCTGGTAGCATTGCAGGGCGTTACAGGGCTTGCAAGCACGATAGCCGTGTACATAGTACTGTCGGTGTTCACCCACAGCCGCACCAAGCGCGAGGGCTAAATGCCGCTCTTTGCAGCGTAAGGGCAGACGAAGCCATTTTGGCACGCTATTTGCAATGCCATACATTGACAAGCGTCAATAAAAAAGAAACACATTATTTTCTCAAATAAGAAATGGAACTACTACTGCTCATACTGCTGTTTCTCATTCTGTACCCGTTGCTCAGCTTCGCATTCAGAGTGTGGCGGCAGGTGAACCACATAAAGAAGCAATTCGGCGATATTCGCAGCCAATATGAAAATGCCCGCAAAGCACAGTCGGAATATTACCGGCGAGGCTATGAAGATGAAGATGACGATGCCGACTCCCGTACCAGCCCAAACAGCTATCTTCAACCCATAAGAGCATACCAAGAATACGCAG
>CAMFSS010000366.1 GCA_945983195.1 uncultured Prevotellaceae bacterium
CGAGAGAAAATGCAATAAGCTTGCTTAATTGTTTTGCCGAGATGCAGCCTATCTTATATAAAGATAGTGCAAATCGAGAGAAAATGCAATAAGCTCGCTTGATTGTTTTGCCTCACAAATCAAGAATCAGCGGCAAAAATGCAGCTTTTTAGCTAAGAAAAATGCGTATTTACGCAAAAATCTTTTGTAAAACGGCTGTTTTTGGCAATAATTGCGGCAGGAGATACATCTTGTCGCTACCATACTCGCGTAGCTACGACACGCTGGCTGTGTGGGGGATTCGCTACCCCAGGTTGGCAACATCTACGACGTTACCAACCCGGGGCTAACCACAATCGCGTACCTCCGGCACGCTGCTCGCTCCACTCGCCCAACCGCCAATCATCCATCCTACCGCGACATAAGAGGCGGAACAATCACCCACCGCCATGATGCAGACCAGCGCATTTCCGCCACAATGCCGATGCCCCGTCTGCCACAAAGCAGGCGAGCGCAGCGATGCCTCATACTGCTACAAAGGGCGAGTGGAGCGAGCAGTGCCTCGGAGAGGCACGATTATGGAAAGCCCCACACAGTTAGTGCCGGAGGTACTGGCTGTGTGGGGTAGCCGTAATAAAAAGGGATAGCGTGTCGTAGATACGCGATTATGGTAGCATCATTTCACAAATGTTCGTTCCCCTTCGCTGGAAACAAAAAAATCACATACCCCAAAAGTTATCCTTTTTTATAAATCGGATATTTAATGTGGAACCGTGCTGTTTGCGGCGGCTCCGCTCGCCGCCTTTTGCACGTTTCCACATTAAATATCTTTTTCTTTCTTTACTTAGTGTTAATGTGTGGTGCAGTGCCCTCCAGAATCTAATTAGAGGGCTAGGCGCATACCGTGGTAGTAGCTGCGGTAAGTCACAGTGTTGCCGCTACGGTTCGCTACGCGGCAGTATGTAGCGTCGCTGCCCCAGCTACCACCGCGCAACACGCGGTCAGACCCACTCGTGGGACCGGTAGGATCTGTCTGCGCTTCACTGCTGTAACGGCGCTCCCCGTCATAGCACCACTCATACACATTGCCACTCATGTCATACAGCCCAAGTGCATTAGCTGCTTTGCTGGATACTATGTGGGTTTTAAGCGAACTGTTTGCCAAATACCACGCCACATCTTCGATTGTGTTGCTTCCGCTATAGAGTGTCTGCGTATACTTTTTGTGACCGCCACGTGCGGCATACTCCCACTCAGCCTCAGTTGGCAATCGGAAAGTAAGCCCAGTCAACTCGTTCAGTTTAGCTATAAATTTTTGGCAATCGTTCCAAGAAATAAAGTAAGCAGGATAATTGTCGCCAAGACCTTCGTCAACATTCCATTTGTCACCATCGGATGTCGGTTTCTGCCCCATCACGGCATACCACAGTGCCTGCGTCACCTCAGTCTCTCCCAGATAATAATCCTTCGTAATAGTCACCTGATGTGCCGGCTTTTCATCATCGTATGCCCCTGTCTGCTCCGATGTAGCACCCATCATAAAAGTTCCAGCCTTCACCAACTTCATCTTGAATGTTACGCCATTGGCTGTAACAGTTTTAGTTTCCTCGAGCGGCTTATCGTTAATATGAGAATCCTCGGAGTCATCAGAGCACGACATTGCCGATAATGCCAATATTGAGCCAAGCATTAGGCTAATTATGCTATTCAGTTTCATGTTTTTGTCCGTCAATATGTGATTTAGAATGAAATATATATATACCGCGACTAAAGTTGCCACCTATACCCCAACCTTCCACTTCCGACAACCATTCAGCCATTTCCTCAGTGAAGCAGGTGGGGCGGTTACACATTGCAAAGGTATCGAAATTTTCAATAAAACCACCATTTTCACCTACATTTTTTGAAACGGTGGTATATTTCATTAAAAAACGCAAAAAAATGCACATTAAGCGAATATTAACTTTCATAACGTTAGTGAAATATGCAATTTATTTGTAATTTTGCAAACGAATTTGGTATTGTAAGAACAAATAGACAACTCAGACTGTAATTTCAATAGATACTATCGCCGGTGCGACCAAGATTCGGATATTCTTCGCCCCCAGGGACAAAATCTTCAGTCAATATTCCGGTTTTTGTCACACAATTTTTGATTATGATTATGAGAAAAATACTTATCGCAAGCCTGCTCATTGGTGCTATGCTCGCTCCAGCCAATGCCGATGCAGCTTTCTGGCACAAAAAGAAGAAACAGGTGACCGAGGCACCCAAGCCCGACAGTGACTACAAGAAAATCACCGGCAGCGACTCCACCGAGGTGAAGGGGCTGTTTGGCGTATTCCAGAAGAAGGGCAAATACTACTTTGAGATTCCCCTGGAGCGCATGGAGAAGGATATGCTTGTGGTAAACCGACTCACACGCGTGCCAAAGGAGCTGAATGAGGCAGGCGTGAACCGCGGCGTGAACTATGAGACGCAGATGGTGCGCTTCGCTCTGAGCAGCGACCGCAAAAAGGTGGTGCTGCGCCAACAGCGTCCGCTACCCTACGCCCCGGTTGGCGACGACATCACCCGCTCAATTGCCGACAACTTCATATCACCGATTATCGAGTCGCTCGACGTGGTGACATTCAACTCCGACTCCACCACAGTGATTGTGGAGGTCACCGACGTATACAACGGCAAGGAATCGAGCGTGTACATTGTGTTGGCCACCATCGACTTACACACCGCGGCGAAGGG
>CAMFSS010000367.1 GCA_945983195.1 uncultured Prevotellaceae bacterium
ATGTTCATCAGCACTTCCTTTGCTGAGAGCTTCATCGGCACCAATTAGTTGATCTCCGGACGGAGCTTGCGAACTACCTCGCCGGTGCGCCACATTTCGCTGTCGCGGAGCTGCTTCAGCTCGGCGTTCAGCTTCTCGCGATAGTCAGGCTGGCTGTTGGTGTCAATCGAGATTTGAGCCTCATTGCCGGTCTTTACGCTCTCGTAGAGCTTCTCCATCACAGGCTTGATTGCATCGTGGAACGGACCCATCCAGTCGAGTGCGCCACGCTGTGCTGTGGTTGAGCAGTTTGCATACATCCAGTCCATTCCCTTGGCTGCAAAGAGCGGCATGAGCGACTGTGTAAGCTCCTCAACCGTCTCATTGAATGCCTCCGATGGTGTGTGTCCGTTCTCACGGAGAACCTCATACTGGGCAAGCAGCAAGCCTTGGATTGCGCCCATCAGCGAACCGCGCTCACCGGTAAGGTCGCTATATACTTCGCGCTTGAAAGTGGTCTCAAAGAGATAGCCCGAGCCGACACCGATTCCCAGCGCAATGCAACGATCCATTGCACGACCTGTTGCGTCCTGGAACACTGCATAGCTTGAGTTCAAGCCGCGTCCCTGGAGGAACATTGTGCGGAGCGATGTTCCCGATCCCTTAGGCGCAACGAGAATCACGTCGATATCAGCAGGAGGAATGATGCCAGTACGCTCCTTGTAGGTTATGCCGAAGCCGTGCGAGAAGAAGAGTGACTTGCCTGCTGTAAGGTGCGGCTTGATTACGGCCCACCCTGCTATCTGCGCTGCATCTGAGAGCAGATACTCCACAATTGTGGCACGCTTCACAGCTTCTTCAATCTCAAAGAGTGTCTCACCTGGCACCCAGCCATCAGCAACGGCCTTGTCCCATGTCTTGCTCTCCTTGCGCTGGCCAACAATCACGTTGAAGCCGTTGTCGCGCAGGTTCATACTCTGACCCGGGCCCTGAACACCATAGCCAATCACTGCTATTGTCTCGTCTTTCAACACTTCTCTTGCTTTCTCAAGTGTAAATTCTTCGCGGGTTACTACGTTTTCTTCTACCCCGCCAAAATTCATTACTGCCATAATAATTTCTATTTTATGATAGGTTATTAATAATATTTCTATGTTGTGTAGTTATGCAAATTCCTCGCGATAGTCACAGTCGGCAAACGTCATTCGTGCACGGCAGCGTGCTGCTCCGTCAGACTCTATCTCTGCACTGATTTCGAGCGGTGTGCGGTGGTCAAGCCGAATGGTCACCGTTTCTCCGAAAAGACACTCCTTCAGGTAGGCTATGTCGAGGCGCACAAACCTGTGCGTGTCGTAAAACTCAAGCGGCAATTGGTTCATGAGTATCTTTATGTAGCTCACGCTGTTCACGTGCCTGTTCGAGTCAGTGTCGATGTAGCCGAAAGTGTAGGGATTGCAACTGCCCTCTGTCACTGGCTGGAGCCGCTCGGCTTGTGTCATCGGGCTTCGCCGGTCCGATACGTTGCTGCTTATGTAGCCCAGCTTCGATATGTCGCAGAGCACGCGCTCGCGTGAGTCAATCACCATCCACACACTGCGTGCGTAGCCTATTGCCTCGCCGCTACCGTCGGTTATGCAGAAATTGCGCTCCGAGAAGTGGCGGTTGTAGCTCTCCACCCATGTGGTGATGGTGTACTCGTCGTTGACGTGCGGATATCGCATCATTTCCACCGACACTCGCGAGAGCACCCACGCCTGTCCGTCCTCCTTCAGCCTTGCATAGCCCACACCCCATGAGTTGGCGTGCTCGGTGGCAACCTCAATGAGCCGCGACACGATGAGCGGCATCGGCAGTCGCGATTCGGGGTCACACTCACCGGCAGTGAGGAAGTAGGTGTGGGAGTATTCCTTTACTGATGCTTCCATTCCTCTTCAAGTTCCTCCTTGCGCTGGTTGCGCTTCTCCAAGAATTCGGTCACATACTCCTGTGTGCACTTGGTCACTGCCACACGGCCGCTGCGCACAAACTGGCGGATATCGAAGCGTTTAAGCTCCTCAAATAGCGACTGGGTTTCCTCGTAGTGACCCGATTTCTCAAGTACTGTATATTCAGGTGTAATCTCAAGGATGCGTGCATTGTGCTTGCGTATGATTGACTCCAGATTTGGCTCCACAAGCAATTGGTTGGTTGGCACTTTGTAGAGCGCAATCTCCTGATACACTATTTCGTCGTCGGTGTAGTAGAATGCCTTGAGCACGTCTATGCGCTTCTCTATTTGCTTCACCAGCTTGTCGATGGTGCTATGGTCGCTGAATGCAGTGATTGTAAACTTGTGCACTCCCTCAATCGACGACGGCGACACCGACAGTGTCTCTATGTTGAGCTTGCGGCGTGTGTAGATAATCGAAATCTGGTTCAATATTCCCACACGGTTCTCGGTAAACACCGCTACTGTATATAATTTCTTCTCTTCCATCGCTTTCTTTTAATGTTGAGGTTCATATTTTTCTTCGCGGCTCAGCAGTATGTTGTCAACACGCGCTCCGGCCGGCACCATCGGATACACCATGCACAGCGGGTCGACGTTCACATTGAGCAGATATGCGCCCTTGTGCGCCACCATGCGCTCTATTGCGCCGTCGAGCTGTTCGCGGGTTTCCACGTCTTCCGCTGCTATGCCGTATGACTCGGCAAGTTTCTTGAAGTGGGG
>CAMFSS010000368.1 GCA_945983195.1 uncultured Prevotellaceae bacterium
TGCCCATTCTTATGATGCGGGCATCGGGATTTGCCGCTTCAAATTCCCTTACCTTTCGGGCAATATCCGAAAAGAGGTATGACTCCTGCAACTTGCTGAAATTATCGTTGACCTTAATCATCTTTTCTCAATTAGTCTAATTCCGTGAATATGTATGTTCCTTCAAAAACCATAGCGGCAGGTCCGGTCATATATACGTGGCCATTCTGCTCTTTCCACTCAATCAATAGGTCACCGCCAAGCAGATGAATGGTAGCCTTGCGGTCGCAACAACCGGTCAAGACCCCTGCCACAAGTGTGGCACACGCACCTGTACCGCATGCAAGCGTTTCGCCGCTTCCTCGTTCCCACACGCGCATCACTATCTCATCGCGCTTGAGGATTTGGGCAAACTCAATGTTTGCTTTCAGCGGAAACAGCGGATTAAGCTCAAGTTCACGGCCTACGGCATGCACATCGACATCAGTCATCTGCTTCACAAATACCACTCCGTGAGGGTTTCCCATCGACACGGCTGTGATTTCAACCACACCCATACTCGTAGAAACCGGCAGCATTATCACGTCGCGGTCGATAGACACAGGTATCTTTGCCGGCTCAAGCACAGGCTCGCCCATATCGACAGTCACGCTCTCCACAATGCCGTCTTCTGTCACACTGAGCGAAAGAGTCTTTATTCCTGCAAGAGTTTCAAGGGTGATATGGCGATTCTTGGTAAGTCCTTTCTCATAGACGTATTTACCGATGCAACGCGAGGCATTGCCACACATTTCACCCTCAGAGCCATCAGCATTGAACATACGCATTCTGAAATCAGCAACTGAGGAAGGCATTATGGCAACCAATCCATCAGACCCTACACCCTTATGCCTGTCGCTCATTGCAACAGCAAGTGCGCTTAGATTGTCGGGGCATTGCTCCATACAATTTAGGTAGATGTAATCATTACCTGCTCCGTGCATTTTTGTGAACCTAACAGTCTTTTTCACCTTTGAATATCTTTTGTTTTGAAATTTTCTGCAAATATAAGCATTTTGCAAGCAATAATGCAAATATTATTGAATATTTTTTGAAAAAATTATTTTGAAGTAAATTTTTGTCACTTTTTAAGCGTTTTTGCGACAATTCGCTATCTGAATCTTACATATAGCGACACGGCGCGAATCTGAATTGTTCAGATTCACGCCGTGCAGTGCCTTCTATGTGAAAATGCTGTCAAAACTCATAATCCACACAAGCTCTCATATCCTTATGACCGGCAAGCAGTCCTGCCGCGGCAACGTGCGCCGGGTGCTTTGCATAGACATCAACATCGGCCATCGTTGGCACAATAGCTGTGAGCACCACGTCCCACGATTCGTTTGGATTCTCATTTATTCCCACCTCGATGCTATCCAGCACAGGAATCTGATCGGGCAATGCCTCAAGTGCAGCCTTGAACTTCTCGGCCACTTGCAAGCGTTCCTCCGGCGTACCTGTCAGACGGAATGTTACAATATGCTTTACCATAAAAATGAAATAATTAAAATCAGTTTGTCTTTCTCTTTAATATTGTTGTACGCCCATTCACGATTAGGAAATGGGTTATGTATAAGCGTCATTATTTTGCGTAGAGCTTTTCTTTTAGTGCAAGCACCTTTTCATCGCTGATATAGTCGTCGTAGTCCATCATCTTGTCGATGATGCCATTCGGAGTAAGCTCAACCATACGGTTGCACACCGTCTGTATAAACTCATGGTCGTGCGACGACATGATGACATTGCCCTTGAATGCCTGAAGCGTATTGTTGAATGCCTGAATCGACTCCAGGTCGAGGTGATTGGTAGGGGTGTCGAGAATAAGCGTATTGGCATTTGTCATCATCATCTTGGCAATCATGCAGCGCATCTTCTCGCCTCCTGAGAGCACCGATGCCTTTTTAAGCACCTCTTCGCCCGAGAAAAGCATCTTTCCAAGGAAACCCTTCAAATAGATTTCGCTGGTATCGTTGCTGAATTGGCACAGCCAGTCTACGAGATTCATGTCGGTGTTGAAGAACGCAGAATTGTCGAGCGGCAAATAGGCGGTAGTGATGGTCTGTCCCCACTCGTAGGTGCCGCTGTCGGGTTTGCGGTTGCCAGTGATAATCTCAAAGAGTGCAGTCATTGCACGTGGGTCACGGCTCAAGAACACCACCTTGTCGTTCTTCTCTATTGTTAGGTTAAGGTCCTTGAAAAGCACATCGCCTTCCACGCTTGCAGTGAGTCCGTGCAGCTCAAGAATCTTGTTGCCGGGTTCACGCTCGGGAGTAAAAATAATTCCGGGATAGCGGCGCGACGAAGGCTGAATCTCCTCAATGTTGAGTTTCTCAAGCATCTTCTTGCGGCTTGTAGTCTGCTTCGACTTGGCGACATTGGCACTGAATCGGCGAATGAATTCCTGAAGCTCCTTCTTCTTCTCCTCAGCCTTCTTGTTCTGCTGCTGTTGCTGACGCAGGGCAAGCTGGCTCGACTGATACCAGAAGCTGTAGTTTCCGGCAAAGAGAGTCACCTTATTGTAGTCGATATCAAGAGTGTGAGTAGAGATTGCATCGAGGAAGTGACGGTCGTGCGACACCACGAGCTCCGTGTTCTCATAATTGGATAGATAATTTTCAAGCCACGTCACTGTGTCGAGGTCAAGGTCATTGGTAGGCT
>CAMFSS010000369.1 GCA_945983195.1 uncultured Prevotellaceae bacterium
TTGCGTGTTCTTCGATGTCAAGCCAGATGTTGCCATGAGAGGTGTATTTCACTGCCCTTGACAGCCGCCTGATGTCCTTGTTCAGCCTTTTCAGCTTCGGGCGGATGGCGAAGACAATCTCCATACGCTCCTTTTCGGTCATCTTGTGGTCGGAGAGGCACGCAGAGCGCACATCATTTACGATCTCCACGCTGTGCAGCACCACATCGCTGTATATAGATCCTCGTTTCTGCGAAAGAGTCACTGCGAGCGAGTTTGAAGGGTGACTGCGAAGAATCCGTGAGAACTCGTCAAGGTTGCCCACCAGACAGCTTACTTCGTGGTAGAAGCCGTAAATCTGAGCTGCATAGCCGAGAACCGAACGGAAACTGTCGAGATAGTCGTTGAACTCCTTCTGTAAGTCGGTAGTGCCCTGAATTTCCTCCTTAGTCCAGATATGCCCTGTGGTCTGCAACGCCATCACCTTCTGCTGGTTTTTCAGCTGGCTCTGCGCTTGGTCGGTGTAGAGGGCAATCATTCCCGCAAGAGTCGGGTCAATCTGGGCAGATGTATTTGCTGTGAAGCCTAAGAGAACTAAGACTATCTGCAAACTCCTGAATAAAGACGTATTCAACCTCATAGCTTCGTCCTCCTTTTCCAACGTGCAAGTGATTCGTTCGCAATAGTGCCGTTGTCGCGCTGCACTATACCCATAGTGGCATTACGCCACACGTCGCCCATAGTGTAGTATCGTATGCTCAGATAGAGGAGATTGAGCTTGCGGTGGAAAGACCGCAGCCTGTCCTCGATTCGCCACAGGGTCTTGGAGCGGTCAACGCCCGAAAGCATATTCCCCGGACCGCCTGTGGCGACAGCGTCCTTCAGCAGCGAATACACGCCCATCATCTCGGTGGCGGTCTCCATATAGAGGTTGTTCATCGACATCGAGGCAATCACGCCCTGTGGATTCCCGGCGACAGCCTTGCCGGTCTTGTAGAGCATAATGAAAATCTTCACACCGTCATCATAGAGGCGCGTGCACGCCTTCAGCGACGCGGCATAGCCCCGTGCCGTCTTCAGGTAGTCGTTGTACTTCTTCTGCCAGTCGTGCATCAAGGTGTATTCGGCAGCTATGGTGTGCTGCAACGCAGCAGTCTCTGTCTGCCCCTTGATTTCACTGTTGATCCGGCTGCCAACGGCTGCATTTCCCTCGGCAAGAGCCGCCCATTCCAGCGGATTGGCGGTCACAATCTGGGCCTTCGCCACATTGGCGGCAAGGCACAGAAACGCTACTATGATGCAGTGTGAGATTCTCAACTTCAAACCATTATACAATGAAAACAATTACTTTTATCTCAGCCGACACGAGCCGACTTGCGGCTCAATGTCGGGTTGTTCCGTATTCGTCACCTCCTTTGACTTGTGGTCAATCTCGCCAAGTGCCTTGAGCTCAGGACTTAGCTTGCCGAGCAGGGCATCGTTCCAGTCCTTGTAGCAGCCCGGAGGGTGATAGGACTGCACATTCTCAGCGCGGAAGCCCATCTTTGAGGCTATGAACTTGAAGTTCTTTGCGAACAGCCTTCCGGCAACGTCCTTGTCGAAGCCGAGATAGTGGCGGGCGTCCGGTGTCAGGGCGAGCATACCGCGAATCTGGTTCTCCGTGGGTGTGCCCCCGGTGGAAACATAGACCGAAGGGTGCGGGTTGAGCTGGTACTCAGCCATCGCGTCGTATGCGCTCTCAAACCACACTATTTCAGTGGCTTTGTCGAGCGGTCGTCCAGTGAGGTTTGCAATCCACAGCCCCTCACTGCTGTTGCTTCCCTCAGCCTTGCCCTTGTAGGAGCTGCCGTCCGACATCTTCGGTCGCCCACGCTCCTCCAGACCGACAATTCTTTCAGTGTTTGAAGGCAGGACGAGAGGGAAGGAGAGGTTTGTATATGTCAGTCCGTTCTCCCTTTTTTTCGAGGCAAGGAAGAAATGACTGCTGAAAGCAAGCTGCGTAGGCAAATCGATTCCGCGCCCCTTGAAATAAGGATAGAACGCCTTCCGGGTAGCAATATCCGAAGTATTCATTCGGGTGACAGAGTAGCTGTTGATGGAGAAGGGTTTGCGCTCCTTCACCGGGTCAACGATGCGTGCAGTGCGTTCAGGCTCCGGCTCATTGAGGATACGGCGGCAGACAAGATTCACCAGACGGTCATTCGTGTGTGGCGGGCTATTTAGGGTGATCATTTGCGGGATGGTCTTGTTGATCGACTCGACATTGTTACGTTTCTGTTCGGGTGCATGGAAGCAGCACTTGCCGTTGGCGGTGACAATGAACTTGTCACCACGAATGCGCCGTCCCTCGCTGTCGAGCCTCACATAAGTTGGATAGCGAGTGCCGTCGCGACGGTAGTGCACATATCCGGCATCGCGAAGCAGCTCCTGGATATTGATGCGGCTGAGATAGTCGTCATACGACAATTCATTTGTGTCAGTATTCATAAGGTTTCAGTAGGCTGTGTTTATTACCAATCTGTTATATTTTCTCGGAATCCATCCGGTCGCACCATGGCGCGACCCTACGCTGCCGTTATAATCTTTCGTGAAATTCGTGTGATTCGTGTTCACAAAAAACATTCCCCGTATTCCCCCTATTCAGCGTGAAGTACAGGTCCATACCATAGAACAAAGACGCACCGAAGAAAAACA
>CAMFSS010000370.1 GCA_945983195.1 uncultured Prevotellaceae bacterium
AAAACTGCGCTGTTAATCTACCGCGGATACTATCTCGACGGTGAGAAGTTCACTGCCGAGGACCAAATCAAGGTGGGCGATGTAGTAATCGTCTATGGCAAGCTTGTTGACTACAACGGCACCAAGGAAATTGCCACCGGCAGCTCAATCTACTCGATCAATGGCATAATAGGCGGAGCTGAGCTTATCGACGCCGCTGAAGTCGATGACAATGCTCCTGTCTACAACCTCCTCGGTCAGCCCGTAAGCCGCGACACCAAGGGCGCAATCCTCGTGAAGAACGGCAAAAAGTTCATCAACAAGTAACCAGCCGTTTTCTCACGAATATAGCACAGAATACCACAGAGGACTCCCCAATAGGGAGCCCTCTGTTTTAGTTTCTTTAGAAGCAACATTGTCTTCCCGTCTTGCGTTATTCGCTAATTCGTTTTTGCGGGGCTGAAAAATTAGGGCTGATTCCGATTACGTTGGACACGATGTGACTTTCAATCCAGAATGTTTATTTCCGTAGCATGAGCTGCCCGTCTGACTTAGGCACCTCGAAGTCGAAATTCGCTTCTGGCTTTGTGGCGAAGAAGCAGAAGTCAGAAGAATCCATAGGCTATTTTGCTGCCGATTCCGGTGTGCGGTTATTTGAGGATTTTTTGGGCGCGTAGGAAATCGGCTATGCGGTCGAGCCATGTGTAGCTGCCGGTGCCGGGCGAGGCCTTGTGCTGGAAGCAGTGGTGGCGCAGGCAGAGTGTGTGCAGCTCGCTCTGAATGCCCATGCTTCGCATCTTTTCCCACACTTTCACCGAGCCCATTGATGAATAGCCGTCGGCATCGCCGTGAACGAACAGCATAGGTGCCGTGTTGAGGTCGAAGCTGAAATCGGGCACAATGGTAGCTTCGTCGGCATTGCCTCTGCCGCTGTTCTCGCCATCAGCTCCATCTGTAAGCACATAGGCTGGATATATGCCGATTCCCCACTGCACGTTGCAGGGAGTGCGGTCTATTTCGTCGATGGGGAGATACGACTGGTGCATCGACGAGGTTACGCCCATCAGCGTAAGGTGACCGCCTGCCGAACTGCCCATGATGCCTATTCTTGAGCCGTCGAGTCCGTATTTCGGGGCTTCGGAGCGCACCATCTTGATAGCACGCTGCAAGTCTTGCCATGCGGTGGTGTGCTTTGCGAGTCCTTCGGGGCGCGGTGTGCGATAGCGCATTGTCACCACGGTCATTCCCAGCTCGTTCAGATAGCGTCGGGCAGGAACCACTTCAAATCCATTCTCGTCATTTCCCAGATATGCTCCACCGCTGTAGATAATCTGAATGGCGGTGGTCTTCAGCTCTTTCGGAAAATGCCACTCGATGAATGGCTTGCACTGCTGCTCCTGTGCACACGGCATACTACCCTCGGGCCACACGTCCTGGCGCAGCACCTCACGGCGTGCCGAGTCGCTTGCGAAGCGGCCCATCAGCTCCACCTCAGCCTCAAGCGGCTTGTAAAATTGCATCTGGCGCATAAACTCCACGGCGCGTTCAAGTCCGTATGCACCATGACCCATGCCGGGATAGAGATGCAGCTCGGCAGGAATGTTACGCCGGCGAAGCTCGCGGTAGATGAGCGTTGAGCCATTGGGCGTGTATTCGTCGACACCGCCATGATGCAGCGACATCGGGCAGGTGCGTGAGTCGAATTTGAATACCTCCGACAGCTTCACGTCGGCACCGTAGCCTTGCCGTGTGGCAGGAGTTCCGGTTTCGCCGTCGGTGGTGACGTAGGCGGGCGCATTCACGATAGCCCAATTGATGTGGCACGGAACAGAATCGAGGGCATCTACCGGCTCGTAGGCACGGGTTTGCGAATTTGCCGCGAGCAGCAGTGCAAGGTGTGAACCTGCCGACATTGATATCGTTCCGATTTTCTCAGGGTCGAAACCGCGTTTTCCGGCTTCGCTGCGGACAAGGCGCACTGCACGCTGGGCATCTTCCCATGCTGTCTGGTAGATGGGCAGACCCTCGGGGCGCGGTGTGCGATACACGAAATTCACGCACTGAATACCTTCGCGCGTGAGTCGCTCACACCACTGCTTCACCAGATTCACGTCGCAGCAACACTGGTAGGCACCACCCGAAATCAGAATCATGCACGCATCGGTGCGAACACTCTTGTCGGGCGCAGGCATCCACTCAATGTAAGCCACGCGATGCTTGTCGGGCTTGAAATTCTTGCTGTCGGCAGCATCGGTCATGGCTGCAATCTGATGCCCCTGGCTGTGAGGCATCTTCCCTTTCGGCCACACCGTTTCTGTATCGGCAGCCGAGCAGTATAGCAGTGCGCAAATGGCGCACGCGAAAATCGCAATTCTTTTCATCGTAGAATGTCTTAAGTTTTCACAATAAAATAATTTTCTGTGCACTACATTCATGCTATCAGATGAAGGTGAACCCTATGAATTGTAGACACCATGAAAGATAGGCGATTATCGAAAAGCCTTTGTAGCGTTATAGTGCTAAAAGAATTACCGGCAACAATCGCAATAATCACCGCTGACAAAGTTACGGAAATATTTTATACGTCCGACGATCTATGCATTTTTTTTGACATCATAGCGTTATTAGCCTAAAATCCGCAACTATCATCCAATACACGATTAAGGGTAGATTTATGAGTCG
>CAMFSS010000371.1 GCA_945983195.1 uncultured Prevotellaceae bacterium
CCCACAGGGTCAGGTTGAGGCAAAGCGTCGCGTGAAGGCTATGGTTGCCAAGATGGACGAACTCGGTTTCGGTAACTGCACCAACACTGGTGCCTGCGCTGCCGAGTGCCCGAAGAACATCAAGCTCAGCAACATTGCCCGCTTGAACCGCGAGTTCCTCTGCGCCAAGTGCAGCGACTAATCCCCCGGTAATCCGCTGCAAGAACAGTGTAATTCGGCTCTTGCATAACAATACCAAAGACAAAGGCTGTGCCTCCTTCAAAGCGATGCACAGCCTTTATGTATTCTAAATATACTCAAAAAAACAAGAAATTCACACTTCTTAATTAAAGAAAAGTACAAAATAATTGCTTAGTCTCAGATTTTCTGAGTATTTTTGCGAAAACACCAATTACAATCAGTAATCTTGCAAACAGTGTTCGGTACAGAGCAATCGGGAAAAATACCGTCATATCACTTCAGGAACATCATTGAGCACTCGCTTGATCTATTGCAACTTGATGAAGACGGCTAAAGATTACAGGTAGGAACACGTATTCATTCCTTACCGCCCATCAAAGGGACATATACAGAATACAATGTTAAATAAAAAAATGGTAATACGAAACAGACATCTACAGAAAGAAACGCAAATGGGTGTTTAGCCAAGGGCAGGACTCCCATAAGAGAAAACAGAGAGAGGCTTAGCCTCAAAATTATTAATTTGGCGTTTCCGTTCTGATAATTTGAAAAGGACACATATAAAATATTGAGCTTTTAGCTCTTGTTCTCTCTTAATCGAATACCGCCAATATTCATGCCTGGGGACAAGCAGACTGGAAGTTCACGCTCAATGGGCGTGAATTATTCTGTGCTTGTTAGGCATAAGGTCACTTGGCGGTAACCAGATTAAGAAACAAGTCATAGAATGGTTACACGCCTTTATTTTTTTAACTAAAAATGATGAAAACAACTAAATTAGGAATTTGTCTTTTGGCATTGTGCTGGTTCACCGTTGCATTAGCTCAAAATGATGACAAAAAATTTGAAAAAGAAGTGTTTGCTGGAGTTTCTATGAATAATTTTACAGGAGATGACATTAAGGGCTCTGACATGAAGACTGGATTCAACGTAGGGTTTACTGCACGTTATTATTTTGTGAAGAATCTCTTCCTTGAGGGTTCATTGGGCGTTGCCTCTAAAGGTTACAAGTCGCACAGTGAAGTCTCATCCGGACAATATTGGGATGATTACGGTCCAAATTATGATGGTGAATTATCCACGAATTACACATCATACAATTTAGATTTGCCAGTCTTATTAGGCTATAGAATATCAGCAAGTGAAAGTTTTAATATTAAACTTAAAGTAGGTCCATACTTCACGTATGCGTTGTCAGGAAAGAAAAAGGATGAAGGCTATATGATTACATATCCTGATATTCATAGTAGTGAAAAAGAATACATCAACAAGGAGACAAAAATTGGTGATATGAAAAATTTCAAGAGCTTTGGTTGTGGAATACATGCTGGTGTCAGTGTAAACATTAAGAAAGTTGTTCTTACAGCCTCATATCAGCGTGGTTTATCTAAAGTGTTTGATAAAGATAAGTCGTATGAGCAGAATGTCTTAATCTCACTTGGATACAAATTCTAAACAATCAATAAGATGAATTAGTAAGAAAGGGTTGACTCCTGCTAATGGAATCAACCCTATATTATACCAAATATTTTTAGCGGACAGCAACATAAGACTTTGTCCTCTACTCCCTTACGATAGAGTCAGGCAGAAGTGCATAATCAGTAAAATGATTATAATGCCATTTGTTAGAGGCAAAGGATTTCTCTGACTTTTTCGGAAGTCATATTCATTGTTGTAGCAATTGACTCTACGTCCATTCCGTTTGAATACATTGCTTTAACAGCAATTGCGATTCCCTCAGCACGCCCCTCAGCAATTCCCTCGGCACGACCTTCAGCACGACCCTCAGCAATTCCCTCGGCACGTCCTTCAGCACGTCCTTCAGTGCGGCCTTTTTCCAAGCCTTCGCGCATAGCGGTGTCGAGGCAGTTCTTGAGGTCGCGATAGGCTTTGCGGCTATCCTCATATTCCCTCAGCTCGCGCGGATTGAACTTGGCGATTTCAGCCTGGGTAAACAGCCGGTCAAACACCTTGTCGCGAAGCGACTGCGGCTGACGATCGAGCCTCGAAAGGTTCTTCAGCACATAAAGCCACTTCTCAAATGTGGTGCTAAGCTCATCTACTGTCTTGTCAAACTTCGCTATCTCCACGTAGATGAAGTCGAGTTTGTCATAGAAAACCTTGTGGGTGTAGGTGTCGCAGAGCTTCACGGTGTGGCTAAGTTGGCTCTGGTCGAATGCCGGATCGCGCATATCGAAGTTGAGCAGAGCTATCGTATATACGTGGTTAAGGTGGAAATCCCAGTCAGAGCCCTTCACGCCCTGCTCACGGATCGGGAAAGTGGAATAGAACAGCGAGCGGTCCTTGAAAAACTCCTGAAACGCATTCTGCATCTCCACAATGAATTTCTCGCCATTCTCAGTCTCGCAATACACGTCGAAAATAGCCTTTCGTTCCGTGTGAATATCACCAAGATGCTCAGTGTTGAGATACTTCACATCGGTAATGACGTGCGAGCCTTCAAACAGCGCGTTCA
>CAMFSS010000372.1 GCA_945983195.1 uncultured Prevotellaceae bacterium
TGAATTTCAATGATTTCAAAGAACTATTCTGATTTTTTAGTGGACACTAATGAAATTCAATAAGTTCTGACTTTGATCCTGAGCCTTATCTAAACAATGCATTTCATAGTAAAGATGAAGTAATAGAGTATGTTAAACAAAGTTTCATAACAGATCTTATCAAACCGCTTCAAGATCAGATACAAGAGATTCGCTCAAAAAGGGACCAAAAAGACAAAGAACTTTCTGATGCACAAGTTAAGAGAGATGACCTTGAAAACCAAAAGAAAATAATCAAGTCTCAAATTGAAGAATTTGTATCTCTGAAGAGTCAATTCTTTAATATCTAATTTCTAATGAGGCTGCGCCGTAAAACCGTAATTACGACACAGCCTCTCCTACCCAATTTGTCAACCAACAGTCAACTGAATCCTTTTTTTGTCTTTTATTGCTTTTGTCGCAGTTCCTCAATCAAGTCGTTTACGATATATGTATCACTCATGAGGTGCAAGCCGAGATCCTTGTCGTGAAGCAAGCGGCACACTTCAGAATCATAGAACAGCGCCAAAGCCCTGTCGGTGGAAATGTGCAGGGTTTCAGCCAACTGCGCTATGATACGTGCTATTTTGTTCCATAATAAAAAATCGAGCATAACTATATCCTTTCGTATGATTGAAATTGTAAATACTTGTCGGCTATCTCTTGGGTTAAGATGCAGATTTGATAATTTGGCTTGTGGTAAATCAGTTGGCGCAAAGTGCGCTCAACATCGGCATAGCCATTTATGTAGGCTTCAACGGCATCGATTACACGGTCGTCGGCAACACCTCCTTCAATAATATCATAGCCAATCCAGGGTTGGTTCCCTGCTCTGCTATCGACGATAAAATCGAGCCACTCCTTGTCGTAGGCATCAAAATGCTTTATTTTGCAGTCGGTTGGCATGGAAAACTCGTAGGCATTCACGATTGCTTGTTCTGCCCGCCTGATGGTCTTGATGCGGATAGCCCAATTAGTGGCTTGCTCTAATAGCGGTGTGAGATAGAAGCCGGGGCCAAAGTCAAGGTCATTCCTGCCAATGCTTACCAACGGGTGCTCAACTACTACGGTTGAGCCATGAAACACTATAGTTTTTTCCATCATTCTCGTTCCCAGTTTTTTAGAGCCTCTATCACATCATTTGCCACGGCATCACGGCTCTCGGTGTGCAATGTGTCATAGCAATCCTGAATGAGACTCTTGATTAGTCCCACCTTATCAAGCCTCCTTCTCATTTCGGAAGGCGATATCCCCATCTTTTGTGCTGAAGCTTCAATAGCCAATACCGTGAAGGCAAGTCGATCGAGTTCGGCAGAGTTCGGTTCACGTTTTTCCATATATGTAAGTGTATCCTATTGCAAATTTATAGCTTTTCTCTGATATTTTGCATATTCCAAAGTGTATTATTGGAAATATCATTTCCATTTTTTAACAATATGGTGATGTTTGCGACAATATCGTAGTTTTTTGCGGCAAGTATATTGCCTATTTTGAGTGAATTTTGTAATTTTGCAATAGTATGCTTCGCCCATTATTGATCACACGGCTGAAATCTTCTGCAAGAACAGCAAACAACATATCATAACAGAAAGTGCCGAAACCGTCAATTGGGGGACAATCGCCAAGTGATTTGAGTTTTTTGCGAATAAGACAACTAATACACCAACAACTATATAAAGCAATTATGAGAATCAGCAGATATTCATTAATAATGGCGGCAGTGTCTGCACTGCAACCTTGTGCTTGCTTCGGGAAATCAATCACACACAAGACTCCGGCTTTCCTGCAACCGGGCGACACCATTGCCATCATCAGCCCGGCATCACGCCCGAAAGACACCGACATCGAGGCTGCCTGCGAAGCCATCAAAGGCTGGGGATATGTACCTGTGAAGGGTACGCACGTGCTGTCGGAGCACGGCACTTTTGCCGGAACAGTGCAGGAGCGGCTCAGCGACCTTCGCTGGGCATTCGAGACTCCCGGCATAAAGGCAATTATCTGCGGACGCGGCGGATACGGCTGCGTGCAACTGCTCTGCGAGTTGCCCGACGGCTATTTCGCCCAGCACCCAAAGTGGCTTGCCGGATACAGCGACATTTCGGCACTGCATGCCGCACTCACGCGTCAGGGCGTGATGAGCATTCACTCTCACATGTGTGGACCTATCGGCAGCCATGGCGGCACCGACTCGCTGAGCCTTATGCTACGCCACATTCTTGAAGGGCAATTCCCCTCCTATCGCATTGCAGCGCACAAATACAATCATCCGGGCACTGCATCGGGCACGCTAATAGGCGGCAATCTCGCCGTACTCAACGACATAGCCGCCACCCGCTACGATATTTTCGATGTGGAGAATCCCATTCTATTCCTTGAAGACGTTGATGAGGGTCTGGAGGCACTCAACCGCGCATTCTACCGCCTGAAGTGCGCCGGCGTGCTCAATCGTGTGCGCGGACTTATCGTAGGACGTTTCACCCACGCCAATCCTAATCCTGACTTCGACAACCCCGACGACATGTTTCACAGCATAGTGAGTGGCTGGAATTTCCCGATTTGCTTCGGCTTCCCGGTGGGGCATGTGGATGAAAATGTGCCTGGTCTAGACGGTGCGCGGGTGACGCTGGCCTGCGG
>CAMFSS010000373.1 GCA_945983195.1 uncultured Prevotellaceae bacterium
CTTGGCGACATCCTATATCTAAATATAATCGACACTATGTTATTTTGAAAGCACACTACCTCGTCCTCTATCAATCTTCCAGTCATACAGACCATCCGCGACATCGCCAACCTCATTGAGTGTATGGCGATGTTTTATTTGGCGTTTATACCACCGGAAAGCATAATCATAGATTGGAAGAAAGATTATGAGTCGATGCAAAAGCACTGTATCCACGATGACCATAGTCTCGCTTTTGAAGAGCTGATGCAACGAATGAAAGAATTGAGGGAAAGAATAAGAAACGTGTAATACACAGCCAACGAAGCCTCAGAAATGACGTTCCCAAGCCTACATATCTTAGATTATCTTAGTAAAATGCCACTTTTGCCCCTATTTTCCACAGTTATTGAGAGAGTGGAGGGGGTGGTTACTTTTTGCTTTTGAGGATTTTTTGGAGCACGGGCTGCACCACCGATTCCATTACGCGGTAGACGGCCGCCGAGGGGTGGCTGTGGGGGTAGGTGAGGCTGGCGACCATTGCTCCGTCGGGCTTTGCCATCGCCGAGTGGTAATCGACATAGGCGATTTTCTCGCGCTTGGCGTAGTCGCGAATCATCGCATTCAGCTCAATGATTTTCTTGGCAGGCTCCTCAATCTCCTTGCGCCAGTGGAAAAGGTCGCACGGCAGCACTGAGCAGACCACGGGAGTGATTTTGTTGGCACGGGCAAGTTCGCACATCGACTGAATGTTGCCGAGTGCGTTTTCGAGCCTGATTTTGCCATTGTTTTCAGCCACATCGTTGGTTCCGGCAAGAATCACCACGACGCGCGGATGCAGGTCGATTACGTCGCGGCGGAAGCGCACAAGCATTTCGCTGGTGGTCTGACCCGATATGCCGCGTCCTACATATCCGTTGGCCTCGAAGAAAGCGGAGTCGCGCTTCGCCCAATAGTCGGTTATTGAATTTCCCATGGGTTCTCGTTGGCTTTCTCATAGCGGTAGAATTGCGCCCAATCCACCTTTTTCTTCTTGCTTTGTGCAAATGCGATGCTGCCTGCTGCGATAAGCACAGCAAGCAGCACAGCCGATTTGCTGAAAATAGATCTCATATTGTGATAGTTGTTTTTTAGTTTTGAATGTTGATGTGACTATTCGGGGTCGGTCCAGTCGCCGTTGGCTTTGATAAGGGCGATGAGGTGTGGAATAGCCTCGTCTTCGGGGATATTGCGCTCCACACACTCCTTGTTCTTGTAGAGGCTGATTTTTCCGGCAGCCGCGCCCACATAGCCGTAGTCGGCATCAGCCATTTCGCCGGGACCGTTGACGATGCAGCCCATAATGCCGATTTTCAGGTGCGACAGGTGCGAAGTAGCCTCTTTCACGCGCTTCACGGTGGTTTGCAGGTCGTAGAGAGTGCGACCGCAGCCCGGACAAGAAATGAACTCGGTCTTGCTCATGCGCAGACGGCTCGCCTGGAGCACACCCATCTCGTAGCGTACAATGCGGTCGGCATCGGCAAATGCCGGAGCGTCGAGCCAAATTCCATCGCGGAAACCATTGAGCAGCAGAGTGCCGAAGTCGGCACCGGCTTTCACTTGCAGCCACTCATCATCGTTGTCGGGATAAGAGTTGCGGATTACGGCAGGCAGATCAATTCCGGCGTCGGTGAGAGCGTGGAGGAAAGCCTGCTCGCCGCCGGTGACGTTACGGTTGGAAGGTGTCACCACAAGCACCGTCGAAGTGTCGCCCTTGAGGGCGGCAATAGCTCCGATTGGTGTGTTATCGGGCACTTCAAGCCATTTCAGCGGAGCTGTGGAAGCCTTCAGCGTATCTATTTCGCCGATTGTGAACAGCGGAGAGGCATTAGTCGCGCCACGATAGAGCGACTGAGGCACAATGAAGCGGTCGGTGACATTCTCAAGAGAGCCATCGGCAGCGAAATAGAAATCGGGGCGTAATTTGCCCTGAAGCTCCGAAGGCTTGCAGGCAGCAACAGCAATGGGGCGGCTGTTTCCACCCACAATCCCGGCAACAAGTGCAGTGGCGCGGCGTTGCGGACACACAGGGTCGTAGCCGTGGCTCTCGCCACCGCCGACAGGCTCATGCCCGGCGCGTGAAGTGATGTAATCGACCAATTTGCGAGCTACGGGAATTTCAAGCTCAGGCTCCTCGCTGAGAGATACGCGGATAGTGTCGCCAATGCCCTCGGCAAGCAGAGTGCCGATTCCCACAGCCGACTTGATGCGACCGTCTTCGCCATCGCCGGCTTCAGTCACGCCAAGGTGCAGCGGGAAGTGCATATCTTCGGCATCCATGGCACGCACCAGACGGCGCACCGTTTCAACCATTACCACTGTGTTGGAGGCTTTGATTGAAATCACCACGTCGTGGAACTTCTCGGCGACAAACACGCGTAAGAACTCCATCGCGCTTTCAACCATTCCGGCAGGAGTGTCGCCGTAGCGGCTCATGATGCGGTCGCTCAGCGAGCCATGATTCACGCCGAGGCGCACAGCAGTGTGCTTTTCGCGACAAAGCGCGATGAAAGGCACAAGGGCATCGTGGATTCGCTGAAGGTCAGGGCGGGCTTGGGCGTGGGGGGGGGGGGGTTTGTTGAAGGGGGGGGCGGGGGGTGCGGTCGGGGGGGGGGTGCGGCGC
>CAMFSS010000374.1 GCA_945983195.1 uncultured Prevotellaceae bacterium
GCTATTCTGGGTAATCGAGCTGGGTGCATTCATCGATGCCGGAAACATCTGGACCATTCGCGACTATGAGGACCAGCCTGGCGGCGTTTTCAAATTTGATGAGTTTTACAAGCAGATAGCTCTGTCCTACGGTCTGGGTTTACGCCTCGACTTTACATACTTCATGCTGCGATTCGATATAGGAATGAAAGCATACAACCCGGCAACCAATCAAGAGAGGTGGCCGCTTGTCTCGCCACGATGGAACCGCGACACGGCTTTCCACTTCTCGGTGGGATATCCATTCTGAAAATATAGGTCACTCGTAGCACACCGGTCGTATGTTTAGGCTTGAAATTAATATTTATAGAAACAAAAATAAATCTTGATTAGATGAAAAAATTGGCTATTTTCGACCTCGACGGCACTTTGCTCAACACAATTGAGGATTTGGGGCATGCTGCCAACTATGCTCTAAAGAATCATGGCTACCCCACCCACAGCATTGCATCTTATCCTTTCTTCGTGGGAAATGGTGTGCGCAGGCTGATTGAGCGTGTTCTGCCCGAAGATGCCCGCACTGAAGTTACCATCGACCGACTTTTGGTTACATTCAAGGAGTATTACAACAATCACAACACCGACTTCACCAAGCCATACGAAGGCATACCCGAACTACTCAGCCACCTCACATCACGCGGTGTGGCTCTCGCAGTTGCATCAAACAAATATCAGGCAGCTACCGAGAAACTCATAGCGCACTTCTTCCCCAACTACTCTTTTGTGGCAGTTGAAGGCCAAAAAGAAGGCGTTCCGGTTAAGCCCGACCCATCTGTAGTTTTCAAGATACTCGCAAAGGCAAAAACGCCGAAAGCCGACACAATATATATCGGCGACTCGGGAGTGGATATGGAAACCGCACGCCGCGCATGCGTTGATTCGGTGGGAGTGACATGGGGATTCCGACCTGAGAAGGAACTTGTCGAGAACAATGCCGACAGCATAGTAAACAGACCTTGCGAGATTGAAGCTTTGATACTAAATGACGACTTGAAATTAGATTGATTTTTCTTTTTTCAAATGCCGCATTTTTCACCATTGTTACTGTGCTTATTGCCAAAAAAATGTTAACTTTGCACTGCGGTTTGCACCGTAACCAAAAACAGAATTCATTTCAAGTTAAAATCAAACATAAACAAAGTTTTTATCATTAATTCCCTATGTGGTTTCTCGATTTATTAACACAAAGCACTATTGCACACGCAATTTTTATTTATGCGTTTGTGATAGCTTTTGGTGTGATACTGGGAAAGGTGAAAATATTTGGCGTGTCGCTGGGCGTGACGTTTGTGCTCTTTGTGGGCATTATCGTCGGTCAGCTCTACTACAGTTTCCAGCCCGACATACCAGCCGTCGACCCAGGTGTATTGCACTTCATTAAAGAGTTTGGACTTATCCTGTTCATCTTCTCAATTGGTTTACAGGTAGGTCCCGGTTTCTTCTCCTCGTTTAAGAAGGGTGGAATTGTACTCAACGGGCTTGCTATGCTCATCATCGGTCTTGACCTTGTCGTTGCGCTCATTATCTACTTTGGCGTAGGCAACATCAACATCACCGACCTTGTGGGCGTTCTTTCGGGTGCTGTAACCAACACCCCTGGACTTGGTGCCGCTCAGCAGACCCTCAACGAGGTCAATTACCCCGATGCTGCCAATGCTATCAAAAGCATGTCGATGGGTTATGCCGCCGCCTACCCGCTTGGAGTTGTCGGTATCATTCTGTCGATGATTCTTGTCAAGGTGATTTTCAAAATCAACCTCTCTGAAGAAAGCAAGAGCCTCGAAGCCGAAAAGGAAGAGAGCCAATTGAAACCTTACATGATTACTGTGGAAGTGACCAACCGTCTGATCCACAACATGCCTTTGGCTCGACTGATCAGCATCATCGACCGCAACTTCGTGATTTCGCGTATGAAAAAGAGTGGTTCTGATGAGATTATCATTCCTACATCAAAAACCATTATCAGCGAAGGCGACCTTCTCTATATGGTAATCTCTGCTCAAGATGAAGATGCTTTTGTGTCGATTATCGGTCCAAAAATTGAAATGGACTGGAAAACCGATGAGCAGCAGGGTCCGGTGGTGTCGCGCCGCATCGTTGTCACTAACCACGAGTATTCAGGACGCCGCATTGGCTCACTTCGTCTGCACATGGGTTACAAGCTCAATGCCACTCGCGTTAACCGTGCCGGTGTCGATCTTCTTGCAAGTGCCAACCTTGCACTGCAAGTGGGCGACCGCATCACCGTGGTGGGCAATATTGACGACATCAACCGCCTTGCCTCACACCTCGGCAACTCAATGAAGCGCCTCGACCACCCAAATATGTTCACCATCTTTATCGGTATCTTTATGGGTATTATTGTGGGTTCGCTCCCAATAGCATTCCCCGGAATGTCAGTTCCTATGAAGCTCGGTTTGGCTGGCGGTCCGCTTATCGTAGCCATCATCATGAGCCGATGGGGATATAAGATTCGCCTGATAACCTACACTTCAACATCGGCAAGCATGATGCTGCGTGAAGTGGGTATATGCCTATTCCTCGCATCAGTGGGTATCGGCGCAGGCGAGAACTTCATTGGCACCGTATTCAATGCCACAG
>CAMFSS010000375.1 GCA_945983195.1 uncultured Prevotellaceae bacterium
CATAAAGTATCTCCATAAGAATAAATGAATATTGCAGTGATTATGCAAAATTAGTGGATTTTTATGGAATAGCTACCACATCAAGTCACGAATTATCATGTCGGAAAGCATTACGCCCTCGTCAGTAAGGCAATAAACACCATCAATGCACAACAACAGCCGCGAATCGACATGACGCTGCGCCTCACTAACGAAGTGAGAAGAAAATTGAGAGCCAAAAATGCGAATTATATCCTTGACATCAACACCGCGGCTTGTGCGCATGTGAATCATTACATATTCATCGTAGCGTTCCACCTCAGACAACGATTCACGCTCGCAAGCAAGTGTGCCGGACGACATCAGTTCGATATAACGGCGCACATTGGCGATATTATAGCTACGTGACACGCCATCGAAACTATGGGCGGAAGCACCAAGACCGAGATAGACAGCACCGCTCCAATAAGCCGAATTATGACGGGAGTACATATCCGGCTTGGCGAAATTTGACACTTCGTAGTGTTCATATCCACTGTCGCGCATACGACGGCTCAACAATTTATACATTGCAATGCAGTCATCATCGCTACATTCAGTCAGTAAACCGGATTCACGCATACGATAGAGGCGAGTTCCCTCCTCATACGAGAGGTTGTAACAGGAAATGTGAGGCACATTGAGCTTGACAGCCTCAGAGAGAGAAAAATCCCACGATTCAATGGTCTGACCAGGCAAACCATAAATCAAGTCGATGTTGATATTGTAGATTCCGGCATTCCTAATAGTGCCGACAGCCACAATAGCCTGATTAGCAGTGTGACGACGATTGATTGCCGAAAGCTCATCGTCGACAAAACTCTGAATGCCCATGCTTACACGGTTGACACCCAGAGCAGAAACGCCTGAAACGAAATCGTGAGATACATCATCGGGATTAACCTCGACAGTAAATTCCTCCACACATTTCAAATCAACTATGGAGCCAATTCCATCAATAAGACGCTTCAATTGATTGAGCGAAAGGAGAGAAGGGGTGCCACCACCAAAGTAGACAGTGTGAACAGCCTCTCCGCGCAGTTCGTCATAACGAAGCCGGCACTCGGAAACAAGTGCACCGATATAGCTGTCGACCAGAGCTTCATTTGCACCAATTGAATAGAAATCGCAATAGATGCATTTAGAGCGGCAAAAGGGAATGTGAATGTAGATACCAGCCATAAAACGCTACCGCATAAGATTCTCAATTTCCGTAATCAGCGATTGAGGGAGCTGAAAGCGAATATCATCGCTGTGGGCATCAATTGAATCGATGAAATGCTGCCATTCGCCACTGTAGACACCAAGCATACGCTGATGTTCAGCTCCAGCATCAGAATGACTGTGAAAAGTATTGGCATAACGGTCGCAAAGTTTCACAAACGGAGCATAGGGAGTAGCACGGATTCCGGCATAATAGCGTTCACCGGCACGCTCAGCGCGAGTACGACCCTTGTCGTTGGTAAGAGCATACACAATTTCAGCAGCAGTTACCGACTGCTGACGATCCATGAAATTTGCTGCCATTCGAAGCAAATCATTGTAGGTGACACGAGCATCCTCAATGCTATCATGAAAATATGCACCAAAAACGACGGGAATAAAATCGCAATCGGAAGCTAAAACACTATAGCCCCACTTCAGGGCAGCATCGGCTACCATTGAAAGGTGAAAACCGTAGGGCAAAGAGCCATCGTACATTTGATTTACACTTTCGTGAAGCTTACACGCTGAATCGCGTATTGCAGAAATGATTGCCGAATTGGCCTTAATCAAATTTTGGAAAGTAGACTTATCCATAAAAAAAACAAGAATTGAACAGGTGATATTGACACCATGAAAAAATGACATTGAAATGCGTAGAGCAAAATTACAAAAATTAATTGTAATTTGCAATTATTGCGTAGCAACAAAGTGAATGATAAGCCAATTTGTCGGAAAGATGTAAAAAAACGATTTTTTATGGATAGAAATTGCAAAAAAAGTTGTAATTTAGCCAAATAAAAATAGAGACGACAAACTATGCAGATGAGAGATTCAATAAAATACATCGCACTTTCAGCAGCAATAATGCTGATTCTCACAGGCTGCGGTGGAATAAAGAACAGAGGGCTTGAACTCAGTGCCGATTCAGTGGCATTGAAGACAATCAACGTGATTGACACCACAAGCTACATGCTTGGCAACGCACAAAAATGCAGCGTAACGGCCGAAGCCGCAATCACATATCCCGAAGGATACAAAGACGAAAACACCACAATCCAATTGCAGCACTTATTTGCAAGCAGCGTGCTCGATGTTCCGAGTGACAGCATGAAGCTCGCCGAAACATTCCAACGCTTTGCAAAGGACGTGCTCGGCCAGTATGGTGAAGATGTGGATGAAGTAGAATTTGACAAAGATGAGCGAGTGGTAGTGTATAATTACAACTCAAAGACGAACATCAAGCCGGTGTATAACAAAAACGGCATTATCAGCTACTGCAAGGAGGAGGTGACAAGGAAAAACGACAAGGTGACAATGACATCGCACAGCTACATCAACATTTCACTCAAAACGCTATCGGTAATAGAACTGAACAACCTTTTTGCGGAGGAGAAT
>CAMFSS010000376.1 GCA_945983195.1 uncultured Prevotellaceae bacterium
CCTACGACCCGAAGTCGAGGGACTACCGTGTGATTGAGGTGAACGCACGCCTCAGCCGAAGCTCGGCACTTGCATCGAAGGCAACCGGCTATCCACTCGCTTTCGTGGCAGCCAAGCTCGGACTCGGCTACGGACTCTTCGATCTGAAGAACTCAGTGACAAAGGTGACATCGGCATTCTTCGAGCCTGCGCTCGACTACATAGTGTGCAAGATTCCGCGCTGGGACCTCGGAAAATTCCACGGCGTGAACCGCGAGATTGGCTCGTCGATGAAATCGGTGGGCGAGGTTATGGCAATAGGCCGCACCTTTGAGGAGGTAATACAGAAGGGATTGCGCATGATAGGTCAGGGAATGCACGGCTTTATCGAGAACAAGGCACTCAATGTGGCTGACATCGACAAGGCACTCCGCGAGCCTACCGACAAGCGCATCTTTGTGATTGAGAATGCCTTCCGCGCAGGATATACCGTAGACCAGATACACGAACTCACAAAGATTGACAAGTGGTTCCTGCAAAAATTGCATAACATAGCCGACACTGCCATAGAGCTTGAAAGCTACAACGACTTTGCCGAGCTTCCAGCCGACCTGCTGCGCCAGGCAAAATCGCAGGGATTCAGCGACTTCCAGATAGCACGCGCAGTGCTTAAATCGGATATGACAAATGCCCATGAAGCCAACCTCATGGTGCGCAACCTGCGCAAGAACAAGGGAATACTGCCGGTGGTGAAGCAAATCGACACACTTGCAGCCGAATATCCCGCGCAGACCAATTACCTCTATCTCACCTACAACGGCACGGAGAATGATGTGACCTATCTGCACGACCACCGCTCGATAGTGGTGCTCGGTTCGGGAGCATACCGCATAGGCAGCTCGGTGGAATTTGACTGGTGTAGCGTAAATGCGCTGCTCACAGTGAAGAAAGAGGGCTGGCGCTCGGTGATGATAAACTACAATCCTGAAACTGTGTCGACCGACTACGACATGTGCGACCGCCTCTACTTCGACGAGCTGACATTTGAGCGCGTGATGGATATCATTGAGCTGGAGCAGCCGCACGGCGTGATACTCTCGACAGGAGGACAGATACCAAACAACCTTGCGACACGACTCGATGCGCAGAAGGTGAACATACTCGGCACAAGTGCCAAGTGCATTGACAATGCCGAGGACCGACACAAATTCTCGTCGATGCTCGACTCGCTTGGAATCGACCAGCCGCGCTGGCGAGAGCTTACATCGCTCAAGGATATCAATGAATTTGTCGATGAGGTGGGCTACCCGGTGCTTGTGCGTCCGTCGTATGTGCTTTCGGGCGCAGCAATGAACGTGTGCTCCAACGATGAAGAGCTTGAAAAGTTCCTTCGCCTTGCCGCCAACGTGTCGAAAGAACACCCGGTAGTGGTAAGCTCGTTCATACAGAATGCCAAGGAGATAGAGTGTGATGCAGTGGCACAGAACGGCGAAATCAAGCTGTATGCGATATCGGAGCACATAGAGTTTGCCGGCGTACACTCAGGCGACGCTACAATCCAGTTCCCGCCGCAGAAGCTTTATGTTGAGACCATTCGCCGCATCAAGAAAATAAGCCGCCAGATAGCAAAGGCACTCAACATTTCGGGACCATTCAACATACAGTATCTTGCCAAGAACAATGACATCAAGGTGATAGAGTGCAATCTGCGTGCATCGCGCAGCTTCCCATTCGTGTCGAAGACCCTGAAAATCAACTTTATCGACCTTGCTACCAAAGTTATGCTCGGCATACCGGTGGAGAAGCCCAACAAGAACGCTTTCGACCTGGACTATGTGGGCATCAAGGCTTCGCAATTCTCATTCTCGCGCTTGCAGGGCGCCGACCCGGTGCTTGGCGTGGATATGTCGTCGACCGGCGAGGTGGGTTGCATAGGCGAGAACACATCGGAGGCATTGCTCAAGTCGATGCTCTCGGTGGGCTACAAGATTCCGCAGAAAAATATCCTTCTCAGCACCGGAGGACCGAAACAGAAGGCTTCGATGCTCGATGCCGCCAAGAAACTGCATGAAAAGGGATATTCGCTCTATGCTACTGGAGGAACGCATAAGTATCTCAACGACAATGGCATACCGGCAATACGCGTGTACTGGCCAAGCGAGAGCGACATGCAGCCTCAGGCACTCGACATGCTTCACAAGAAGCAGATTGACATGGTGGTGAACATACCGAAAAACCTCTCGTCGGCAGAGCTGACGAATGGCTACAAGATACGCCGTGCAGCAATCGACCTGAATGTTCCGTTGCTGACAAATGCCCGACTTGCATCGGCATTTATCGACGCATTCTGCGACATGACGCTCGATGAGATAGAGATAAAGCCGTGGGGTGAGTATTAATAGCTCTTTCGCCACGAAATTATTGCAAATCAAGAATATGGGGTGAATAATTGAAACGATTCACCCCAAATTTTTTATATGAGGGAGAAGGTATTTAGATTCAAGCAGTTTGCAGTGCGCAACGACCGCAGTGCAATGAAGGTGGGCACCGATGGCGTGCTGCTGGGTGCGTGGTGCGGTGTGGAAGACGTGCGGCGTGTGCTCGATGTGGGTCCGGGCACAGGCCTAATCGCCCTCATG
>CAMFSS010000377.1 GCA_945983195.1 uncultured Prevotellaceae bacterium
GTACATAATCTGCACGACTATTCGCTGCGCCCACATCGGAAGACCGATGATTACCCCTTTGGAGGCGAAGCAGGGATGGTGATGCAGATAGAACCGGTTGACCGCGCCATAGAGGCGCTGAAGGCCCAGCGCCAGTATGATGAGGTGATATTCATGACCCCCGACGGCGAGCAGTTCACACAGGCCACCGCAAACGCCTTATCGCTTTGCCATAACCTGATAATACTCTGCGGACACTACAAGGGTATCGACTATCGCATCCGCGAGCACCTGGTGACTCGCGAAATCACCATCGGCGACTATGTGCTCACCGGCGGCGAACTGCCGGCAGCCATTGTGGCCGATGCCATTGTGCGACTGTTGCCGGGAGCCATCGGCGATGAGCAGTCGGCATTGTCCGACTCGTTTCAGGTCAACCTGCTGGCACCACCGGTATACACTCGTCCGGCCGACTACAAGGGTTGGCGCGTGCCCGACATACTACTGTCGGGGCATCAGTCTAAAATTGACGAATGGCGCTACGACATGGCTGTTGAACGCACCCGTCGTCTGAGGCCCGACCTGCTGAAATAGGGCATAGAATGAATTTAAATAGAGAACGTTGGAAATATGAGTGAAGAGAACGACAAACCATCGCTGAAGAGCCGCCTGCACATACCTGCGTGGCTCAATATCCCCTTCATTATCATCATTGTTGGCGCGGTGATGATTTTGTTTGTTCAGCAAAACAATATCTTCACCATTTACGAAAACAAGAGAATCATTGCCGACCTGAAGGCCGAAATACAAGCCAACCTTGACTCGGCAAACTATTTCATGCAGAAGACGCGCGAACTCAATACCAACCGCGAGGAACTTGAACGAATAGCCCGCGAACAGTATGAGATGAAGCGCGCCGGAGAAGACATTTTCATAACTCCTATTCCATAAGACGTTGATAACATGAATATTAAGAACAACCCGAAAATAATTGACTACTGCTTGAGCATATCGCTCTTGGCCATTCTGGTGGCAGCCGCACTGCCGCTGCTGATGGTGAAGTGGCCCTATACGCCCTACCTGTTTGCCGTGGGCGCTGCCGGAGCCCTCGTAGCCCGCATTTTCGAGACCTACAAAGGCGAGTCGCTGCGCATCCGACGCCTCTATCGTATGGGCAAAGTGTCGGCAATGTGCTACGTGGTTGCCGCCGGACTGATGTTCTATCAGCCATCGGCACGCGATTGGCTGGCATTCCTCACCGTAGGCGCTGTGCAGCAGGTGTACTCAACGTTCAGGATCAAGCACGCAGCGAAAAAACGTGCAAAGAACGCATACGGCAACAAAAAGGCCTGACAAAACGATAAAACACTTATACAATTGAAAACAATGATTGTATAATGTGATTGGGGGAGAGATGGCTGACTCGTGAGAGTCGGCCATCTTAATTTTGTTTGTGTGCGGGCTGCTTAGGGTGAAATGTTTTGCCATCTGTTGTTTCGCTCCGCTGGCGCTATGGCGCCTCGCGGCTTTGCCATTTTTGTGGGGGAGATGCCTATGTTTGGGGTTGTGGCGGTTTTCGCCATGCGGTGGGTGGTGTTGCTGGTAATTTTGTGGTGGTGGTTGGAAACCTAGGGATATATGGGCATAGTGCCTACAGCGCGCCGTGGGTGGTGGGTTTCGGGCAGCTTGTCGGGCAGCTTTGCGGCCTTGTGGTCGGCTTACATAGTCAATATGGAGGGAAAAATAAGAAGAAAAGAATACAAGACACTATATAGTGATAAAGGGTGTTCGAGGGGGTATAAAAATGAAATGGTTGTCTCCCGACAACCAACCTTAATTAACCTTAAATCTAATACCATGAAAAACACATTGCAAATGTAGGCACTTTATGTTATATAGCATAATTTTTCGACAATAAAATGAATAGGATTAACACAGTTTAACAAAAAGTGCCGATTTTAGCGGCTGATATGACATTTTGATAACAAATCGGCTACTTTAAGCACATTTTGCCACCGCCGCAAACCGGCAATTCCATTGCCTTGGGTAGCAGAAAGTGGTTGCCCTGGGCTATATGGACATTGCGCTTACAGGGCGCTGCGGATGAACGCGGCCGGGAAAATGCCACAGTGGGCAGTCTTCGCCATGTGGCGGGCTGGTTTGGTGTTAATTTTGTGGGCGAAGAGTATGGCGACTGGGCTAAAATAGCTTCAGCTGGCGGTCGATGAGGCGGAACGACATGCGGTGGTAGGGTGATGGACCGGTTTGCTCAATGGCTTGGCGGTGGGCCTTGGTGGGATAACCTTTGTTTTTGTCCCACGCATATTGTGGATATTCGGCGGCAATGCGGTCCATAAATTCGTCGCGGTGTGTCTTGGCAAGTATCGATGCAGCGGCAATGCTGCGATATGTGGCGTCGCCTTTCACGATACATGTGGATGGAATGTCGTGATATGGCTTGAAACGGTTTCCGTCAACGAGGATAGCTTCCGGACGTATTCCGAGGCCGTCGAGGGCGCGATGCATGGCGAGTATCGAGGCGTTGAGAATGTTGATTTCGTCGATTTCGGTGGCTGTTACCACTCCTACGCACCATGCCAGTGCTTCTTGCTCGATTATTGGCCGAAGGGTGTTACGC
>CAMFSS010000378.1 GCA_945983195.1 uncultured Prevotellaceae bacterium
TGATTGTGCAATTTTGGAATTTGTGTGGGGGTGTTTTTTTGATTTTATGTGGATATGAAATTGTGAAAAATGTGTATATTTGCAATGACTTATTTGCAAAGGTTTGTTATAAAGTCTTTTTTGTCGGCTTTTGCGATGGTTAGTGTGTGAGATGTTAGACTATACTATTTTTCTTCGATGCTTTTTGGCACGAATTAACAGAATAAATCATTTACAGAGTGAAAATTACAATTAATAGTATTACGTTCTTCCTGCTACTGCTTGTGGTGGTGTCGATGGCTTTTTTCCCATCAATGGCTAATTGTATATGGGGTTTAGTCGGCTTGTATGGTACCTTCTATTGCTTGTGGTATTTGATTTTGTGGATGTTTTTCCCTATCAAGCGTGACTGGATAATGGTGAAGGGCAATTTCATGCTGATTGTCATCAATTTTGTTGTTTTTGTGCCATTTGCTTTGACTACGGGTATCAATAATTTTTGTAAGGATGGTTTCTTAAGACCTCAGGATTTGGTTTTTGCGCCCGAACTTGACAGGTGTGACACGATAAAGGGAGTACCTATCGGAAAGTTAAAGGAAGGATATGACATGAAGATTGTGTCGACAGCAACGAATGACACAATGGTTGCCACATTGAAGAGCAGTGAGTTGCTCGACTCTTTGTGCCATAGGAGCAATATCAATCAGCTTGAAGATGAGCCATTCTGGAGCTCGATTCTCAATCGAGATGTGGTGTCGATAATCAAGGACGAGAAAGGTGATTACCTTGACATTGTGTTGCGTCATGGCCTTGACTTGGAAGCTATGGAACAGACAGGTCCTGATTTGTTGTGGTCGATATATTATCATTATGTGGATCCTGGCAACCAGCATATGACGACAACGGATAAGGGTAGACGTTTTGCCATTCTGATATCGCTGCTTGGCATATTGCTGATGAACGGACTGCTTGTCTCGACGATAATAAGCCAGATAGACCGGCGCAAGGAGCACTGGCTGAATGGTGATGTGGAATACGGCGGACTGGCATTCTTGTTTAACCGCTATTCGGTGCTCTTTGGGGCGAATGAGATGGCTCCGGCGTTGATAAAGAAACTTCTTAAGGGATATGGCGACAAGCCGGGTGTTGACTATGTGATAATGCTGACGAGTGACAATGTTCAGGAAGTGAGAAACCGAATAGCATCATATCTGACGGATAACGACTTGAAACGTCTGGTAATCTATGGCGGACAACTCGATTCGATAGAGGAAATCAACAAGATGAGGCTGAAGAGGGCACAGGAGATTTTTGTGCTTGGAGAGGATTCGGAGGCTGATGCGGCTCGCAGTTATCACGACACGCTAAACATGAAGTGTGTTCACAACATAGTTGGCTTCCTTGCAAAAGAGGGCGTTACCCGAAAGATTGACTGCCATGTTCTTTTTGAATATCAGACGACCTATTCGGTGTTTCAGTTCTCGGATTTGCCCAAGCGCATAAAGGATTATGTGAATTTTGAACCATTCAGCAATTATGAGAATTGGGCACGGCAGGTACTCGTAGGCGGAAGCTATGATGAGCTGTCGAAGTTGGAACAAGACGGTGTACTGCGCCGTATTGACTATCTGCCCATTGATGGCACTAAAGGCATAGGTGCCGATAGCGACAAGCATGTGCATCTCATTGTGGTGGGTATGGACAAGATGGGCGTTGCGATGGCAATTGAGGCTGCACAGATAGCCAACTATCCGAATTTCAAGAACAGCCGCCGCACCTGCATCACGTTTATCGACCCGAATGCAAAAGAGAATATGCACTTCTTCAAGGGTCGCTATGAGAACCTGATGGAACTCTCACGGAGCCGATTCATTGATGCGACGGATGACAGCAAGGAGCTTGTCGTTCCTGAGTGGGAAGACCCGATTTCGAGCCCTGCCAGCCCGTATCACTATCTTGGCGAAAATTTCATCGACCTGGAGTGGGAATTTGTGGAAGGAGACCTTGAGATGCCACT
Source organism: uncultured Prevotellaceae bacterium (assembly GCA_945983195.1). Classification (GTDB taxonomy): domain Bacteria; phylum Bacteroidota; class Bacteroidia; order Bacteroidales; family Muribaculaceae; genus CALZFJ01. The sequence goes on from CAMFSS010000378.1 coordinate 1,997, forward strand.
TGTGCGCGAGTATCTTCGGCGGGTGTCGGGCGACAGCACTTCGATACTCACTATAGCCATTTGCCGGCAGTTGGCGCATGAGGCGATAGCAGGATGCCTCTATATGCCCGAATGTGTATACGCCAAGGTGCAGCAGATACTGGTGTATCAGCGCGAAGCATCGGATATACTATACAATCTTTACAGTCGGGAGCCGGGTGCGACGCAACAACTGAGCGGCCGCTATGAGAAGCTTCGCCCATTTGGAATGCGTCATGCCAACTTGCTCTGCAACTCAGAGATTGAGAGCCGGGCCAAGCTGTGTAATCACATATATGATTTGTTCAGCAGTGAGCATAAGAAAGTGGCTGCGGAGGGCAAGACGAAAGAGATTGACGCTGTGGGCAATGTAGTGAAAAAACTTTCAGAAGAATACTTACAAGTAGCCGCAGGCGACTTGGAATTGGCAACCAAGTGCAAAAACGACTGGGACTCGATGAGTATATTCAACCGCTGGTCGAACAAGTATCTTGCCGACAGCTATGAAACGAAACTGCGCAGTGTGGGTGTATATACCAATGATTTCACCGACGATTACGACAGTATTCGCAGCAGGCTCGATGAGTGTGCAT
>CAMFSS010000379.1 GCA_945983195.1 uncultured Prevotellaceae bacterium
GCGGCAAAGCTCGCTTTAGCTGTATTGCCGAGCCGCCGCCAAACTTCTGCAAAGTTACGACATTTTTACCAAATTTCACACATCGCAGACCAAATTTAACTTTCAGTGGCATTGGAATTAACATTGTGAATTTTGCCTCACGCCGATTTTTGCCTCACGCCGAATGCGCAGAATGTTTTTTGGGAGAAGATGCTGAGTGGGGCTGATTGGAGAAGAATTTTGATGATTGGGAGAAATTTTTTAATTTTGTGACTGCATTTGCGAACACAATGCTTTTTAGTATGCGAGGAATTTTAGTATTTGTCATAGGATTCGTGATGCTTGCGGCAGCAGTGAGTTGTGGCGATGCGCACTATGATGCACGGTTGGCTGCCATCGACAGCATCATCGAGGAGCGTCCCGACTCGGCTCTCGCCGGGCTGCGGGCTATGGGCTTCGGTGCGTTTTCGCGAAGCGACGACCGCGCATACTTTGCCCTGCTGCTCACCGAGGCGCAATACAAGTGCTACGACAGCATTGCTTCGACCGATACCATCGACCTTGCCGTGAATCACTTCACCGGCAATGGCGACAGAGAGAAGCTCACTCGCTCCCTTATCTTCAAAGGGGCTACACTCGAAGAATTGGGCAATCCCACTGATGCAATGCGCTTCTACAAGCAAGCGGAAGAAACTGCCCTCTCCACCGATTACCACAATCTTGGTTATGCCAACCTTCGCATGGCAACATTGTATAATAATCAGTTTGATGTTGATTGTTCTGATTTGGATAAATACAAATTTGCTTTGAAATGTTTTGAGAAAAATCAGAATCTTAATTATCAAATGGTTTGCAAGTCAGCTATTGGTATACTATACATCAACAAAGATAACGATAGTGCTTTTCGATACACTACAGAAACTATAGACTTAGCAAAACGTCTTCAGAACCAATATTTTTATTACAATTCATTATCTATACTTTCAAGTATATATTATCAACTGGGCAATTATGACCAAGCTAAAGAGCTTGCCAAAAATGTTGCCCTAAATATACATTATTTGGATAATGAAAAATGTTATTACATTATTGCCAAATCCTATTGTAAATTAGGGAAAAGAGATTCTGCTCTTATTGTAAAAGAATTATTACGAGAGCCAAAAAACAAAGAGGCTTTGGTGGATTATTATAGCTGTATGTCTGACTTAGCTGCTGTTTCAAGTCAACATGACTTATCTGTGCAATATGCATTGAAGGCATCAGAGTTGTCCGGTGAACTGCTCGTTAAATCGCTACAATCAAAGCTAAGGAGTGCTGAATCTATTCACAATGAAAATGTTGCGGCTCTGAAAATTGCAAAAGCCAACAGAAATATAATAATTTTATGTCTATTTTTGGCAGTTGCAGCATTATTAGTACTGGCAATATTTACTATAATGATGCAGATTCGTTTGAAGCTGAAATCGAAAGAAAACATCATCAAATCATTGCAAATTGACTGTCAGAATTTCATAAACATAATAAATGATTACGACAACAAGACCAAACATAAAACTTATAATTATAACAGAAAAATTGAATCTTATATTTCTCTTATAAAAGAATTGACTTCTGCAAAAAATACTTGCAAAAAAATTGAAAACAGTTCTTTTGAAAAAATCAAAGAAATGCTGTTGCTAAATATCTCAAATAAGGAAGATTTCTGGAGCAGTCTAAAAGAAATACTCGACAATAAATACAATGGTGTGATCACAAAAATTGAAAAGGAAAATATATTGTCAGACTCCGACATACATATTTTATGCCTGATAGGATTTGGATTCTCAAATGCTTCGATTGCACTGTTGGCTAATTATTCGAATGCACACTCAATAAGCAATCGCAAACATATAATTGCTGAAAAATTGTGTGTTAATGATTCGCTATATGAATTATTTGTTAGCTGATTTGCATTTAATATACTGGGAATATTCAGACACACATTACGGTCATTTTTCCAATATTACGAATGTTAAAATATAACATTCTGATTTTCTGCAAGTTACACATACAAATGTGCTCGCTTATTTTTGGATGTGTATTTGTTTTTTCCTTATCTTTGCTCTAAAAATTAACCATTTATTAACAATTTATGAGCAATGATTAAGAGATTCTTTTTTATGCTAATTAGCATTTTGGCATTAGCATTAGAGCTAAACGCTGATCCAAAACATGTGGAAGAAATCACATTACACAGAGTATTAAAAGGTGGAAATAGGTCTGAAGTCACGTTTGATCCTCAAGTGAATTATGACGGCGAAAACAACACGGTAGAGGTGACGATTGAGTCAGAACAAATGTTTGAAATGCGGGTCGTTGACATTTACGGCACGGTGGTTTACACTTGCCCAGTGCTGATGGTTGATGGGACACCGACAAATTATCAGTTGCCGGAGCTGCCTGCCGGAATCTACACGCTGAAAGTGGAAAGTGAAGAAGTGTCGTATGAAGGCACATTAGTGATTGAGTAAACATCAATCGTGACATAACCGTAAATTATTTATTCCCTAAGTTATATTTATTATGAAAACAAAGATTTCTGTTTTTTTAGCGTTAATTATCGCTTCTTTTCAGCTTGCATCAGCAG
>CAMFSS010000380.1 GCA_945983195.1 uncultured Prevotellaceae bacterium
CCCCGGCGCACCACCCTCCTCCAGCGCGCCTCTGCGTACTGCGCGCCCCGCTGCGCCTTACTTCCCAGGTTGGCCATGGCGGCAGGTGAGAATAGGGCCATGAAGTCGCCGACCTTCAGGCTCTCCTTGCTGAGAGCCACCTCCACATCGCGTGCCGTCATGGCATGGATGCGGGCGGTGGTTTCGTCCCAGCTAATTTTCGCTAATTCTTCAGAAAACATTATTTTTTATCTCCTCCTTTGCAAATTTCGTTGGCTACATTCTGCGATATGCGCATGGCACAGAAGTTGGGACCGCACATGGTGCAGAATTTGTTGTCGTCCTTGTGGCTGTCGATGTAGTATTGACGAGCGCGTGCAGGGTCGAGCGATAGGTTGAACTGGTCCTTCCAGCGGAACTCATAGCGAGCCTTGCTCATGGCATCGTCGCGCACTTGTGCACCCGGATGCCCTTTTGCGAGGTCGGCAGCGTGTGCGGCAATCTTGTAGGCAATCACACCGTTGCGCACGTCTTCGAGGTTGGGCAGGCTAAGATGCTCCTTTGGAGTCACATAGCAGAGCATTGCAGTGCCCAGCCAGCCAATCTGAGCGGCACCAATGGCTGAAGTGATGTGGTCGTAGGCAGGAGCAATGTCGGTAGTGAGCGGGCCGAGGGTGTAGAACGGTGCTTCGTGGCAAGCGGCGAGCTGACGCTCCATATTAGCCTTGATTTTGTGCATCGGCACATGTCCCGGACCCTCAATGATAACCTGCACGTCGTGCTCCCATGCAATTTTTGTAAGCTCGCCGAGCACATCGAGTTCGAGGAACTGTGCTTCGTCGTTGGCATCGTGAATGCTGCCGGGGCGCATGCCGTCGCCGAGCGATACAGCCACGTCGTATTTGTTGAGAATCTCGCAGATTTCATCGAAGTGGGTATAGAGGAAGCTCTCCTCATTGTGGAGCACGGTCCATTGCAGCATGATGCTTCCACCGCGCGACACCACACCGGTGAGACGCTTGCCCACAAGAGCGGCATGGCGGCGCAGCACGCCGGCATGGATTGTGAAGTAGTCGACACCCTGTTCGCATTGCTCGATGAGCGTGTCGCGGTAGATTTCCCAAGTGAGCTTTCGCACATTGCCGTGCACCTTCTCAAGAGCCTGATAGATGGGCACTGTGCCCATCGGAACAGGGCAGTTGCGTATGATCCACTCGCGTGTTTCGTGGATATTGTCGCCGGTAGAGAGGTCCATGAGCGTGTCGCCGCCCCAATAGCAGCTCCATACAGCCTTGTTGACCTCCTCCTCGATAGATGACGAGAGGGCAGAGTTGCCGATGTTGGTATTGAGCTTCACGAGGAAGTTTCGGCCAAAAGCCCTCGGCGCAGCCTCGCCGCGGGTGAAGTGCGCAGCGATACTGGCGCGCCCCGCGGCAATCACATCGCGGACACACTCGGGAGTGATGTGCGTGTCGATGCCCAGTTCGCGGTTGTTCATATTTTCGCGGATAGCCACATATTCCATTTCGGCGGTAACTATTCCTGCTTTGGCATACGCCATCTGCGTGATGCGCTTGCCCGGCTTGGCCTTGTAGGGCTTCATGAGGTGCGGGAAGCGGATTTCGTCGAGCGACTTGTCGGCAAGACGCTCACGCCCGTATTCGGAGGTGATATTGTCTAGTTGCTCCACATCGCCACGGTCGGCAATCCACTGCTCGCGCAGACGCGGAATGCCATGGTTGATATCGACCTTCACGCTGGGGTCGGTAAACGGGCCGCTGGTGTCGTAGACGCACACCGGGGCATTTTCGGTGACTATACGGTTGTTGTCGGCATCGAAAGTCACGGTCGGGGTGAGAGAAATTTTGCGCATACCCACCTTGATTGGGAAAAGAGCTCCGGGAACGTAGATTTTCTCTGAAGCAGGATATGACTCTACATTGATATAGTTGATTTCCATATAATTTGCTTTTTATTTTAGTTGATTAATCGAGGTTAGTTGTCAAGGGGCTGCTTGCCACAGCATACGACGACTGCGCTCCAAGTCCGGCAAGTCGGGCCTTGCGTCCGGCCTCCACGGCAAGTTTGAATGCGCGAGCCATTTCCACAGGGTCGTTGGCAATGGCAATGGCGGTGTTCACAAGCACAGCATCTGCACCCATCTCCATAGCTTCGGCAGCATGCGATGGAGCACCAAGTCCGGCATCAACGACTACGGGCACATTGCTCTCGGAAATGATTATTTCGAGCAAATCCTTGGTCTTCAGTCCTTTGTTGGTGCCGATAGGAGCGCCAAGAGGCATCACGGCAGCGGTGCCTACATCTTCAAGCCGCTTGCAGAGCACAGGGTCGGCTTGAATGTATGGAAGCACAATAAATCCCAGTTTCACAAGCTCTTCGGTGGCTTTGAGGGTTTCCACAGGGTCAGGGAGGAGATATTTGGGGTTGGGGTGGATTTCAAGTTTGATGAAATTGGTGCCGAAGCACTCACGGGCGAGTTTTGCGGCGAAAACAGCCTCTTTGGCGTCGCGCACACCCGAAGTGTTTGGCAGAAACTGCACAGCCTCGCGGTTGATGTGGCGGAGCATGTCGTCATCGGCCTCGTTATCCATATT
>CAMFSS010000381.1 GCA_945983195.1 uncultured Prevotellaceae bacterium
CTTGATTTTTCTTATTCACCGGGCGTAAAAAATCTCTTTTTTATGTATCTTTGCAATGAATTTAGGGTGGAACTTATATAACGAAACTTTATGAACAATTATAAGACCTTACAGCCAATTTCAGAACAACAGCTGCGCTCCTATCGACTATCATCAACAGAGGAGCCTTCTGATGAAATGCTTTATGCAATTATGAAGAAGGTTGCTACCGCAGCACAGAAGTCAAGTGCCCATTCTCGTGAAATACACCTCAAGCGTCTATCCGAAATCGCAGTTCCTAAAGTGCATTAATACTCACAACCATTATGAGCATAAATCGTCGTCCAACTCTTTGTATCATAGCCGGGCCTAATGGCTCTGGCAAAACCACAACCACCATTCAACTTCTCGCAAACGAGTGGGCAGCCGATAGCATATATATTAATCCCGACAATATAGCTCAAGAGATATACGGAGACTGGAATTCGCCTGAAGCGGTTCTTAAAGCAGCACAATTAGCTACTGACAGGCGATATGAGTGTCTGGAAAAGCACAACAGTTTCGTGTTTGAAACAGTTTTCTCATCCCAAGAAAAACTGGAATTTATCCACAAGGCAAAAGTCGCAGGATTCTTTATCCGATTTTTCTTCGTTTGTACCGATGACCCATCGATTAATGCCAAGCGTATAGCACAGCGTGTTATGGAAGGGGGTCACGAAGTTCCGATTTCAAAAATCATTTCCCGATACTATAAATCTATAGCCAACGCAACTCGGGCAATACGTATTGTTGATCGCGCCTATATCTACGACAATTCCATTGACAATGAGATTCCCACGCTGCTATATCGCACCGTTGAAGGGAAAGTTGCAAAGAAATACGTTGACGATATACCCCTCTGGGCAAAGACCCTATTGGAGTGACATTCTCCACCATTCCATGAAAGCTCGGCATTTCTTGGGAGGGTATTCGCGGGTGAAATTGCAAAAAAATTGAGGGGTGAGGCAATAAATGGGGGTGGATTGGAGTTATATTAATGAAAGCATACTACTTACGGGTTCTTATTATTCCGACGCCACATCGACTGATGGGGTGCCGCTAATCGTACTTTGCAATCATTCACCGGTAATGACTTTGGGAACTAATAAACATTTAATATAATAAAACTAAAAACCAATTCATTACACACTGATGAGTATGAAACACTTTCTTCTTTCTCTCTTGTGCCTTGCAGGAATCCAATTGTCTGCCGAGGCACAGACTCCTGAGATTAAAAGCACTCTGGCAATAATGTCGCCAGGAAACGTGGCTGTGGAATATCAGCTTACACCTCAAGCCGACGGCTCTATGACGGCTTCGGAGGCTCTGCCCGTGCAAGTGAACCGCAAAATCACCGAAACTGCCGAGGGAACTCTCGTGACTATGACGGTGAAAGCCACTGCTGATGCCTGCTACAATCTGAGCCAGGAGTGCGTGCTGCCGGGCGTCAGTCACGACAAGTGTGAATTCTATATGCCGGGAATCTGGTATCACAAAAATCTCCGCTCGCCCAAGAAGGCACCGTCGTTCCACACGTCCGACAGTAGGGAGGGGCGAGAGGATCGTCTGAGCTCGCCGCTTACCGGCATACTTGATGGCGCAGGCAACTTCTACACGGTGCTGCGCAAGGTGGATGCTCCGGCTGAGTGCATTCTGCAAAATCTCAGCGGCGACGTGATTCTGCCTGGGCGCACATCGGTTGGCTCTACGGGTTTCCGCAATGTGGGCGGACAGGCTGCGCTTGTGTTCAGCTATCCCTACGTTGAGGCTCCGAAACGCTACATACGCAAACTGACGCTGATTCCTGCCGTGCGCACCTTCGATGTGCTGCGCAAGGGCGAAACCCGCACCATAAGCTGGATTATCAACAAGGGCAAGGCTGCCGACTTCAGCGAAATGGTGAAAAACGTGTGGAACTACACCTACGGAGTGTTCCAGCCAAAGCCTGTGGACACGGGCTACACGGTGGAATATGCCAAGGCAACGCTGTCGAACTTCTTCAAGGAGTCGTTCAACGGAAACTATGATCTGAAGTTCTATTCGGGCGAGGCTATCCACACCGACCTCTGCGAGAAGGTGGGAGCTTATCAGATTGGCTTCGTAGGCCGTTCACTGCTCAATGCTTTCAACGCTCTGGAATATGGCGAGGCAAATGGTCGTGACGATTTGGTGAAAGATGCCAATGCCGTGTTTGACAGCCACTTGGCACACGGCTTCTCGCCACAAGGCTTTTTCCTGGAGTGCGGAGATGTGGCACGCGGTACCTACAACCCGGTGCTGAGCATTCGCCGCCAGTCGGAGGGTGTATTTGCCACACTCTTCTATCTGCAATATGAGAAGGAACACGGACGTAAGCACCCCGAAATGGAGCAAAAGATGCGCACCGTGCTCGACAACCTCATGAGCCTCATTCAGCCTGACGGTAGCTTCCCGCGCAAATTCAATGCCGACAAGCAGATTATCGACAAATCGAGCGGCAGCACACCTTCGGTGACTGTGCCTCTTGCAATGGCATATAAATACTTTAAGGACAAGCGTTATCTGGAATGTGCACGCCGCACCATCGCTT
>CAMFSS010000382.1 GCA_945983195.1 uncultured Prevotellaceae bacterium
AGGTATATATTTTATCATATATATCTTTTTTGAATAGTTTTCGGGCATTTGATTTTTTTATATTCTTTGTTTACAGATATTTACTAAATATTTTGGTCAACTTTGTATAAATAGCAAATTCACAAATGCTCATTTTTTAGTTATTTACGACCACGCAAAAGGGAGTTCCTGCTGTTGTGGAAGATGATAATTGTATACACGGTTCACGCGTGCCGGCTTCAATTGCTGTGCCACCAGCATAAGTGGCATTCGGCAGCTCCAGCCCTGAGTCCGATTACGCACACTCATAGTTGCCATACCCATGCAGCCATTTGCCATTTGGTAAACGCCTTTCACCAACTCGGCAAACGATCCGAATTCTCTACTGCAAAACGTGAGTTTACTCCTACCATTCTGCGTGAGGCTCACAAATATTGTGTCGCCCTTCACTATGTTTCTTCCTTCGTTGCACATAATCTCCTAATTTTTACTGCAAAATTAGAGATTACCCGTGCAACTATTTTACCCACCACCCAAAACTATGGTTAAAAGTAATACCACATGGATTGATGCCATTTCATTTGGGGAAGTTGTTTATTCTCAATTTCCACACTCTTACTCTTGGCTGTTTATTCTTTTTACGACCTTTGCAGGATTGCCAACCGCTATGCTGTCCGAAGGTATGTCTTTCACAACTACACTCCCGGCTCCTATGGTTACATTATCCCCAATCGTTACGCCGGGCAGAATTGTAACACTCCCACCTATCCAGCAATTGTTGCCTATACTCACAGGACGCGCCCATTCCTTCCTGGTATTGCGTTCAATGGGGTTGGTGGAGTGGCAAGCAGTGTATATGCTTACGTTTGGACCGATAAAGCAGTCATCGCCAATGGTCACCATAGCCTCATCAAGCACTGTCCAATTAAAGTTCGCAAAGAAACGTTTGCCAACCCTGATGTGTTTGCCATAGTCGCAAAAGAAAGGCTGGTTGATAAACGTGTCTGCATCGCACTTGCCAAGTATCTGGTGCAGTTTTTTGTTGCGCTCCTTTATCAGCGTTGGACGTATCTGATTATACTCCCAGCAGCGGTACTTTTAAAAGTTGAGGTCTGTAAGTAGTTATTCGTATATAGCGTTATACACTTCGCCATTGAGCATCTTTTCGTATTCTGTATTCATATCTTTTTGCATATAATTATTTATCGACACCAATCAGCTCTATCTCGAAGATGAGTATGGAGTCTCCGGAAACCTTGCACTAAAACAGCAATGCAAGTCGGTAGACGGCAAATGACAGTATCCACGCCAAAACCGTATTGTAGCCTATTGAGAAAAAGGCATATTTCCAACTGCCGGATTCTCGCAATATCGCAGCTATTGTGGCAATACACGGAAAATACAGCAGCACAAACACCATGAAGCTTAGTGCCGATGGCTGGTCGAAATCGGCTTTTCCGGTTATCTTGTCGGGCTGTGAAAGCCGGTGCTGTAGCATTCCCTAATCCATTTCATCGTCAGAAACAGTATAGAGCACACCAAGTGTCGACACCACTATCTCCTTTGCCGTAGTTCCGCTGAGCAATGCCACCGAAGCCTTCCAGTTAAGCCCTAGCGGCTCTATTACCGGAGTCACAGCCTTGCCTATCTGTGCAAGGAAGCTGTTTTCCTGCTGTTGTTCCAGCTCTATGGGTGTCATTTCATCATTACTCTTGCTATAGTCGCGTGGAAAATAATTGAGAGTCCACACCACAATGCTGCCCACAAGAATTATTCCTCCCATTTTGCGCAGATACTGCTCGGTCTTCTCCCACATGTGGTGCATGGCCGATTTCATCGAAGGCATTCTGTAAGGCGGAAGCTCCATCACAAAGGGTGTTTCATCCTTGTTGAACATAGTGTGGCGAAGCAATCGCGCAGTGCCTATCGCCACAAGTATGCCCAGCAGATACAGTCCCATGAACACAAGAGCTGAGTTGTACGGGAAAAATGCGCTCACAAGCAGCACATATATAGGCAGTCGTGCGCTGCACGACATGAATGGATTCACCAGCATCGTTATCAGTCGGCTGCTTTTGCTCTCAATTATTCGCGTCGACATAATGGCAGGTACATTGCAACCGAATCCCATCACAAGTGGAATAAACGACTTGCCATGAAGCCCCATGCGGTGCATTATCTTATCCATGATGAATGCCGCTCGTGCCATATAGCCGGAGTCCTCCATGAACGATATGAAGAAGTAAAGTATCAGTATGTTGGGCAGAAAAACTATCACGCCCCCTACTCCTCCTATCACACCGTCTACAAGCAAATCTTTCAGCGGTCCGCTCATCATGTGCTCATCTACAATTCCTCCAATCCAGTCAACCAATGCCCCTATCCATTCCATCGGATATGCTCCAAGCTCAAATGTTGTCCAGAACATCAGGAACATAAGTGCAATGAATATTGGGAAGCCAAAGAATTTGCTCGTAACCACCGAGTCTATTCTGTCTGTAGCCTTCCCCTTGTGTCTCGACTTGCCTTTTATAAAAGTCTCTTGCAGCGCTCCGGCAATAAAGCCATACTTCTGCCCGGCAATATCGGTAACTATATCCTCCT
>CAMFSS010000383.1 GCA_945983195.1 uncultured Prevotellaceae bacterium
ATATAGACAAATGGTCGGACACGGTGCCACAAAGTGGGCTGAGGCAGAGGCTCGATAACCTGATCGGGTAGAGATTTCGCCATTTTCTCGGCAAAATCACTAAAGTAGTTGTCCGGAACCTTGAATCCGGAATCTTTGCCAATCTTTGATAATATGTCGTCTTTCTCTTTCATTTCACTCGTTTGACTAATAGGAACAGAAAAGGTTTAATCGTCATCGGAAAAAAATTGCTCGATTTTTTTCAGAGCATGGTGATAGGACGCTTTCAGCGCACCGACCGTAGTTCCAAGAATTTCACTCATGTCTTCGTACTTCATTTCATCGAAATAGCGCATATTGAACACAAGGCGTTGCTTCTCAGGAAGTTGGTTTATGGCTTTCTGCAACTGAACGCGAAGCTCGTCGCCATCGAACCATTCATCGGCTTGAAGGTTGTCGATAAGGAATGATTCATCGTCGATCGTCACAATGTTTCGAGCCTAATCCTACTTCAATAAAGTTAAAGCATCCTAGATAGCAATCTTATAGAGCCATGTGGAGAGTTTGGCATCACCACGGAAATTGTTAATGTTGGTCCATGCCTTGATGAAAGTGTTCTGAAGCAGGTCGTTGGCATCGTCGTGGTTGATAACCATACGGCGAATCTGCCAGTAAAGCGGCTCGGAGTAATGGGCAATAACGCGCGAGAAAGCATCGCGGCACTTGTCGGGGTCGTGAAGCTGCTCGGTGATTATTTCCTCATTATATTTAGTGGTTGATATCATTATTTGCTGCCGCTATAACTAAATAAAAAAGTATAATTAGTTGCTAAAAAATAAATTTTGCGCTAATTTAGTCGAAAAATTCTATATTTGCGAGAATTTTAGATATTTTTAGTATGAAAAAAATACTTAAAGAAGGAATAATATGGATATAACGACAATTATGGCAGCATTAGGGTTGACACTTGTGGCGGGAATGTCGACCGGCATAGGCAGCCTGCTTGCCTTTTTTGCGAAAGCCGACAACACAAAGTTTCTTTCGGGAGCACTCGGACTGTCGGGAGGAGTGATGGTGTACGTATCGTTTATGGATTTGCTTCCCGACAGCATAGAATCGCTCACCGTGATTTTCGGGGGCAAGTTGCCACAGATTTACGCACTGCTATCATTTTTTGTGGGAATAGCAGTGATAGCACTCATTGACTTCCTTATTCCGGAAGATGAGAATCCACATGAAATGCACAGCTATGCAGAGCTTAATGACCATACACCCCACAACCACCATGTGAAAAGAGCAGGAATCATGGTGGCACTTGCCATAGGAATACACAATTTTCCTGAAGGACTTGCCACATTCGTGTCGGCACTTGACGGGATAGAGGTGGCATTGCCAATTGTGGTGGCAATAGCACTCCACAACATACCCGAAGGAATGGCGGTGTCGGTGCCCATATACTATTCCACAGGGAGCAAGACGAAAGCATTGAGATACTCATTCCTGACCGGACTTGCAGAGCCACTGGGTGCAGCAGTGGGTGCATTGTTCCTCATGCCATTCTGGAATCCTGTGATAGGAGCATTGCTGCTTGCATTTGTGGCAGGAATAATGGTGTACATATCATTCGATGAACTGCTTCCGAGTGCGGAACAATATGGTCATCACCACTTGGCAATAATAGGCGTCGTGGCCGGCATGGCAATTATGGCAGGAGGATTGTTGCTCTTTTAGCATAGAAACGCCACAAAAAAACATCGCGGCACCAATGAGGCGCTGCGATGTTTTTTTTATGACGAATGTGAATTATTGCTGCTGGTAGACGTAGGCATTGGCTTCGACATTGAGACCCTTGCAAGTGAACTTGATTACAGCATATTCATGGATAAACAGGTCGGTGGGGCTGAAGCTCGGCATCACGTTGACCTCGATATCGGTGAGAGTGTAATCGGGCTGCTCAACATTCTGAAGTTTTGGAACGACTTTATCGGCGGTGTATTTCAATCCGTTTGATGTGGGGGTTACAAGAAGACCTTCAACAGACATGTCTTTGAGAGCGTAAGGCATATAACTGGAGAATTTCACATTATTGACTACCATAGTAGCCGACCAAGCCTTTGCATCGACATTACCAGCTTTAAGGGTGAATTTATAGGAAGCATCATCCCAGACGAAAGGTTCGCCACCCTGAGGAGAAGAAACAACAGTCTTTGAGAGCTTGCTGTAGGTGTCTTCGACGTAGGAAGCGTAGACAAATGTGTCGCCATTGACCGTGTAGGAGAATTTAACTGACACGCCGGTGTATTCGCCATAGAAATTAGTGATGGTGAGAGCAGGCAGGTCAACTCCGGCAGTATTGGTTACGCGTGGAGCAGCAGAGGTGAAATAATATCCCTTGTCGTTGGAAACGCTGAGAGGCAAGTCGACAATCTTGTAAGATGAAGCACTGATTTCAGTGTCGCTTGTGGTGACAGATACAGTGTTGGAAACAAAATCGAACTCAAGTAGATACTTGGCAGAAGTAATTTTCAACTCGCCATCGTTAGAAATCTTGTTGTAACATTCGGCAACAAACGACTGCTTGTTTTGTTGATTGCCGTCG
>CAMFSS010000384.1 GCA_945983195.1 uncultured Prevotellaceae bacterium
GTCGGCGGTGAGGTAGTTTGAGCCGTGGTTTTTGATTTCCATGTTGGCATCCCACTTCACATAGTCGATTTCGGGGTATTTGGTCATCAGTTCGTCAAACAGCCCCACAATGAAGTCTTGCACTTTCGGGTTGGCGAGGTCGAGCACAACCTGAGTGCCGCCGCGTCCGAGCTGTAGGTCGCGCTTCGGAGCCTTGATTACCCAGTCGGGGTGAGCATCGTAGAGCTCGCTCACGGTGTTCGACATTTCAGGCTCATACCATATTCCGAACTTGATTCCCAGTTTCTTTGCTTCGGCAAGCAGTCCGCCTATGCCATTGGGGAGCTTGTTTTTGTCGACCACCCAGTCGCCGAGCGACGAGTTGTCCTTTATACGCGGATATTTGTCGCCAAACCAGCCGTCGTCCATCACGAAGAGTTCGCCACCCATTGAGGCAATGTCGGCCATCATCTGGTGCATTTCGTTCTCCTTAATGTCGAGATAGACACCTTCCCAACTGTTGAGGAGGATTTTGCGTAGCTTGTCGCCATTGGCAAGTTTGTATTTGCGACCCCACTTGTGGAAGTTGCGGCTTGCACCGCTTGCACCCTCATTGCTGTAGGTGAGAGCGAGAGCCGGAGTGACGAAAGTTTCGCCGGCGCGCAGGTTATATGTAGAGTTGTCCTCGTTGATTCCGGCAAAGAAGTGGTGCCAGTCGGTTTCGTCGGTGTCGATTGCGAGGCGGTAGTTTCCGCTGTAGCAGAGTGCAGCACCAATCACGCGGCCCGAGTTCTCCTGCGCCTTTCCGTCGAGAGAGAACATCACCTCAGAGTGGGCAGTGTGTGCATTTCGCACGCCGTCCTTGTTCTTTATCACCTTCACGCCGGGCTGTAGCGGCTCTTCGCAGAGGCGGCCTTCGTTGGCCCACTGACCGTAGAGCGACGATAGCCACACGTTGCCGCGGCGAATGGGCAGATAGCCCGAAGCGAATTTGTTGAGCGTCACCGGTTTCTTCTTCTCGCCATTGGTGATTTCGGTCCAAGTTTCAATCATGTCGACAGTGTTGTAGGCCTTGTAGCACACAGCCACAGTGAAAGGATACACCTTGTCGCGGAGCGTGATGCGTGTCACGGTGAAGTCGGCAGCCTTTTCGGTGTCGATGCCGTCGACCTTCAAGTCGAGCGACATGTTGCCGTCGGCGAGCTTCACGGCAAGGGCAGCCTCGCGCGAGCAGTCGAGTCCGTAGGCAGGATAGGCATCGTAGCGAGCCTTTTCAGTGGCGCGAACAGCCTCAGCATCGGCCGACGAGAGTTTGTTGCCGAAGTAGAGAAATTTCAGATTTTCGCCCTGCTTGGCTTTGAGCAGCATGGTAGTACCCGGAGTGGAAATTTCCACATTCTGAGCCGTAATGGTCAATGCTGCTGCCATACATGCGATTAGAGAAAGTTTTCGTAGTAGGTTCATAATGCTATTTGGTTATAATGGTTATAATAGTGATATACAAAAGTAATGCAAAGAATGATTATCTCCAAAAAAATAATGCCGAGATTGGTCAAACGCAAATTATTAGTCAAAATAGTATCACAACTGCACAGTCGCGGTTATCTGATAGCTGCCCCCCCCGAATTATAGGGCGAGTTTCAGGGTAGAGGCAGATTGACGGACAATGTAGAAGCCTCGCTTGGGAAGTGCGAGTGTCGTCGGAACTGCCGAAGCCGGGGCGGTAGCCACAAGGCGGCCGGCGGTGTCGAAGATTTCGATGGGGTTGCGGTAGTCGGGTGTACTAACGGTGATGCACAATCCATCAATACTGATGCTCATGCCGGGCGTCTTGCGGACAGGAACGATTGTTTCCACTGCCGATAGGCCCTTGGCATCGTTGTAGTTGAGAGTGACGTCGTCGATGTAGCACACGGTCTTTTCAGATGCAGCTTCGGTGGTAATCCTGAAAATGATATGTTCGCCTGAGCTGATGGGGAAAGATGTAGCAGTGCCCGAGCGACCGCCTTTTATTGCCAGGGGAGTGTCCTGTCCTTGTGGGAAGATTTCGCTCCAAGAGTTGCCTTCGTCGGCCGATATGAATACGTGGGCTTGCACTGACTTGGTGGTAGAGTTCCATGCGCAGAATGAGAGGCTGACGATTTCATCGGCCCACACGCTCGATGTAGTTTCGATTGAACTGCCGTTTTTGAGCTTCAGCGATTTCACCCCGTTGCACTGTCGAGTGCGCTCGGCAAGTTCTACGCCCGAGAAACGCCAGTTGGCAAATTTTCCCGATGCCGTAGCCTCGCCGTCGAATGTTGGCATTGCCTCGAAGTCTTCGGTTGAGCTTGCGTAGTTGTCGAATATGGTTTCGAAGCTGATTTCGCCCGTTTCGGTTTCGGCGATGTTGCGCAGCATCAAAGGGCTTTTGTCGGTGTACCAGGGCTTTAGTGCCGGTGACGAGTAGCACGACAGCACGGTTGCCCCGGGAGTGCCCGGAAATGGGTCGCCGGCAGCGGTACCGTAGCTCCTGGCGCGTATCAGGCGGTAGTAGTTGTGCCTCGGGTCGGTGTGTGCCGCGTGGTAGG
>CAMFSS010000385.1 GCA_945983195.1 uncultured Prevotellaceae bacterium
ACACACCGATAGTAGCATTGCAATCTTTTTCATCTTAGTATTTCTGCTAAATTAATAAATAGTGATAATTAGAATTCATATCCCACTTTAAGTGTGATAAATGATGTGTACTTTTTGTGTGCAAGTTTATTGCCTGTGTCGGCATTTGTCTTGAAGCACTTGAGCTGCTGTCCCATATAGGAGAGACCGAGCAGAAATGCAGAGCGTTCGGAGCCAACGCGTATGCCCACAGTCGGACGGAAAAATACTCCATCGCGGAAGGCGGTTCCTAAATCCATTGAATAGTAGGGCACTACTGAGCGATATTCATCGGAGATGAAGTTGCCTCTCACATTAAGATAGAGCGGGAATGCCCATTTTACGCTGGAATAGCGGACATCATTGTTGTTGAAGTAATATCGTCCACCGAATCCAAGACCTACTTTTGCATACTGGTTGAAGCGGTATCCACCAACTACATCAAGTTCGGTCATACCCACATTTTTTTTGCTGAGATTGAGTGAATAGCCTCCTTGAAGCTCAACTGCGCACCAGAATCCGGTGTTGAATGTGCTATAGTCCTTATGGCTGGTTGGTTTGTTTCCCTTTTGGGGAATTACGGCTTCAGTACCGTAGGTAAATCGACGCACCTCTACTGCCGGATAGGTGAGCAGTTCACCATTTCGGGTGCGAATGCTGACGCTCACATTTTCTTTTACGTCTTCAATTACGCCTTTAATTACGGTACCATTGTTGAGATAGACTACGTCTTCTCCTTGCTGCTGTGCACTTACACTTAGTGCGAAGCACACAGCCATTATTAAAGAAATAATCTTTTTCATTAGAATCCGTTATTAAGTCCTTTTATTATACCGGCCTTCTCCAGATCTTTCTGTAATTGGCCTTTGTTGACTGTCACAATTGTGCTGATTTTATACTGCTTGCCCGATTTCACGACTTGTAGGCTTGAATCCATTGACGTGACGTAGGCTACTGCCGGACCATTCTCAGCGAAGAAGTCGTTGAAGAACTGCTGATGCTGTGCCTCTACCATCGGGCTGCCTGCGAGTGGCTTTTGCGACTGACGCAGCTCCTTATTGACAAAGCCACGGAACAGCACTCCGTGAACGGCACAGCGCGCTATGAGTTCGTTGTCGACTTTCTTTTTCTTTGATATTACTGTGACTTTCACTAAATAAGTCCCTTGCATTCCGGTTCCCGCACCCTCTATCTCGTAGGATAGATTGCCATTGTCGGCAGCGATAGCACTGATTGGCAAAAGCAGGGATAAAAGTGCGATTGTCGCATAAAATAATTTGTTTAGCATATCTTTTAAGTTTAATTGTTGTTAGTCGTTGTTATTAACACTCTTTTTGTGTCCGAATATTGGACTAATTACTTGTTGCAAAGATAAAAGTAATTGTGCTTATTTTTTATTAATAATTGCTAATATAATGTTAAATGCTTGCATAATTGGTGCAAATTTCTAATAAATTGGTCATTAATGCGGTATGCCTATTTATGCTTTTAGCGCAAAGGTATGCAGAGGCGCAATCCGAGATTGTCATAGCGATTGTCGGAGGTGTTGCAGATGCGGTATGACACTCGACAAAACTTGTAGCTATTGAACCAACTGCCGCCACGATTCACGCGATAGAACCCGTTTTTAGATCCTGTGGGATTTGTCGTCGCCTCATTTGAATAGTTGCCAAACCAGTCACTACACCATTCGTACACATTGCCGCTCATATCGTAGATACCCAACTCGTTGGGTGATTTGGTGCCAACCGGGTGAGTTTTGCCGCCACTGTTGGCTGAGTGCCAAGCTGTATTGTTGCTGTTGCTGCTTCCGCTGTATTTGTATCCGCGACTTTGTTTTCCTCCACGTGCAGCATATTCCCATTGAGCCTCAGTCGGCATAGCGAAGTTCAAGCCTGTAAGCCGATTGAGTTTGGCAATGAAATCGCAGCAGTCGGTCCAGCTAACTTGCTCCACAGGATTGTTTTCACCCACAAATTTACTCGGATTATGTCCCATAACCGCTTCCCATTCGGCTTGGGTCACCTCATACTTGCAAATATAAAAGTCGCTTAGAGTGACTTGGTGTGCCGGCTTCTCTCCTTTCTGTGCATCTGCGCCTTGCTCTTCAGTAGCTCCCATAACGAATGTTCCACCTTCGACTTTCACCAAGTTTGAAACCAGTTTAGAGAGTATGGATTGCTGGTTGGCTGTTGCATCGGCTGCCCACTTTGGAGTGAAAGCGCCAATTGAGAATGAAATGGAAAATTCAATTTCACCTGAACCTTGTGTTACGTTCAGTTTTTTCTCCGATGTTTCTGTTCCGCGTTTGATGCGTATGGCGTGGCTTCCGAAAGTTACGCTGTGGGAGCATGGGAGAGTACCAACAAGCGAGCCGTCGATATAGAGCTGTGCATCGTTGGCTCCGCTGAAGTTTACGCGCCGTCCTCGTGGCAATGTCGCGCTTAAGCTTTCGGTTTGTCCGTCAGTCACAGTGACGTGCTGTGTCACCGGGGCGTAACCAGGCGGTGCCAGCACTA
>CAMFSS010000386.1 GCA_945983195.1 uncultured Prevotellaceae bacterium
AACCCACACGCCATCAACGAATCCAAATATCACAAAAACTCCACTATCACATACAGCAATCCTACCCCGAATAAAATTCAATTTATTTTCCATGCTGATGCAAAATGTCGCGCTTTTATCGTAAATTTGCAAAAATTCGCGATGCCATAGCTTTTTTGCAAGTCCGGGCGAAAGAATACCACTCAAAATTAATATGAAACTATAATATATGAACGGAATAAAAGGAATACGCAACCTCCTCTTCGACCTCGGAGGAGTGATAATGGACATCGAACGCGAGCGATGTGTGGAGGCACTCACGCGCTTAGGCATGCAAGGGGCTGATGAAATGCTGGGACTTTACGTGCAAAGCGGACCGTTCCTTAAACTGGAAGAGGGGAAAATGACACCTGAGGAGTTCTGCAACGAAGTTCGCAGCCGCATTCCCGGTGGAGGAGCCAACATCACCGACTTGCAGGTGCAAGAAGCCCTCAACGCATTCCTCATAGGCATACCAACCCACCGATTAGTGGAGCTGCGAATGCTCCGCAAGGATTTTGGCATCTATCTTCTCTCCAATACCAACCCTATAATGTACTATTCAAAAATAGCCGAGTGTTTCCGTGCCGAAGAGCGCGAGATGAGCGACTACTTCGACGGTCGCGTCACATCCTTTGAGTCGCGCCTCGCCAAGCCACAGCGTGAGATTTTCGAATATGCCATAGAACATCTCGGCATAAAGCCAGAGGAAACGCTGTTTATCGACGACTCGCAGAAGAATCTCGATGCTGCTGCCGAAGTGGGCTTTGCCACTGTCTTAGTGCCACCCGGAAGTGAATTCATTGATGCACTGGCAGTGCTTCGCGAGAATTAGCAGCAACCGGCATAGGCTGAAACACAACAATAAAGAGATATGGCAGAGATAATCACACACGCCCCTATACCGCCCATCGAGGCAGTGGCAGCCACCATTGGCATGTTTGACGGCGTACACCGCGGACACCTGTGGCTCATAGCGCAGTTGAAGCACTTCGCAGCAGAGCGTGGGCTGAAATCGGCAGTTGTCACATTCAGCAACCACCCACAGAATGTGCTCCGTCCTGACTGCGGGCTTAAACTGATTATGCCCATATCTGACCGTCTTGAAATGCTTGCAGCCACCGGCATAGACTACATAGTGCTGATGGACTTCACCCGTGAGCTGTCGCAGCTCGACTCACGCGGATTCATGAAACTCCTTCGCGACTCCTACTCCACCCAAGCCCTGCTGATGGGCTACAATCACCGCTTCGGGCACAATCGCAACGAGCAATTTGCCGACTACCGCCGCCATGGCAGCGAATTAGGGGTAGATGTGGCGCGCGCCGAAGAATATGTAGCACAGTTTGCACCAATCAGCTCCTCAATTATCCGCCGACTGCTCAATGAGGGCGATGTGACAACCGCTGCCAACAAACTTGGCCGCAGCTTCACCTTGAAGGGCACAGTGTGCCACGGATTTGCACGCGGACGCGACATAGGCTTCCCCACCGCCAACGTGGCACTGCCACAGAGCAACCTCATAGTGCCGCGAAACGGAGTGTATGCCGTGCAGGTGATGCTCCCCGACGGCTCACAACGTGGAGGAATGGCAAACATAGGCATACGCCCCACATTTGCCGACAGCACAGAGCGCAGCATTGAAATACACATATTCGACTTCAAGGGCGACCTGTATGGCAAATCAATCACTGTGGAATTTGTGTGCCGGCTGCGCGACGAGCGTGCCATGAGCAGCATCGACGAGCTGAAACGACAACTCACCGCCGACCTGTCGGCAGCACACGATGCACTGGCCGCACAGCGTTAGAAGACAAGCTCAAACAACTGGACAATAACTAAAAAACTACACTATAAATTATGAAAATCAGGAATTTGGCAGAGCAACCATCGCTCGCAAGCCAGTATATGTCGGAACTGCGCAACGTCGACCTCCACGCCGACCGTATGCGCTTTCGCCACAACCTCAACCGCTTAGGGCAGATTATGGCATACGAAGTGTCGAAAGAGATCGCGTTTGCACGCACCAATGTCACCACCCCACTCGGAACAGCACATTGCGATGTGGTAGGCGAACAGGTAGTGGTTGCCACCATTCTGCGTGCCGGACTGCCGCTGCACGAGGGTGTGCTCAGCTTCTTCGACAACGCCGAGAATGCTTTCGTGAGCGCGTACCGCAAGTATCGCCCCGGCAGCGACGAATTTGACATACACATAGAGTATCTTGCTTCGCCCCGACTCGACGGCAAGACACTGATTCTCACCGACCCAATGCTCGCCACCGGCGCTTCGATGGAGCTTGCCTACAAGGCACTGCTCACCAAAGGCACTCCGAAACACGTGCACGTGCTCTCGGTGATTGCATCGCAAAAGGCTGTTGACTTTGTGGCAAAGACTCTCCCGTCTGACACCACCACGCTATGGGTGGCAGCCATCGACCCCGAACTCAACGCACACTCCTACATAGTGCCCGGACTCGGCGATGCCGGCGACCTCGCCTACGGCGAAAAAGACTAAC
>CAMFSS010000387.1 GCA_945983195.1 uncultured Prevotellaceae bacterium
ACTGCGTGGGAGTTAACGGGGTGAGAGTTGAATATTTGGGAGGGAGTCGGGGGATTGCTCGGAAAAACGCAAGGAAATCACGAAAAAGTAACAATTGCTGACGAGTGCTTACAGATTGTAATTAACATACGGAATGTTAATTTTATGGCAATATCGACATGAATTTAATACTTTTGAGTGATTTTATGGTGTTTTTTGTGGTAATTTTGTGAAAAGATTTGCGCCTAAAAGTGATGAAGCGAATAAATTTTTGATAGATTAAATAGCGTTCGGACTATACAATTGACACAAAAAATGTAACTTTTTTGTCAAAAAATTAGGTTTTCTCATAAAAAAGCCGTTACTTTGTAGCCGATATAGAGAATATAGGGATATATCACAAATTTTGACGCTTTACAAGCGGATGTTTTAACACAGCTTCGGAAGGGACATTTGTTGTTATTCAAAGACGCAATCTACAATTTCAGATGACTGTAATGAATTAGACGTTTGTACCGCATCACAATTTTATTAAGGAACAAAAATTAAAAATTCAATATTACAATTAAACAGTGCATGATGATGTTTAAAAAGTTACTATTGTGTGCAATAGCATTAGTTGGCTTTGCTGCGACAGCGCAGGTGAAAGTCAGCGGTGTTGTGCTTCAAGCAGAGGACGATGAGCCGGTAATCGGCGCAACGGTCACTGTGAAAGGCTCAAGTATTGCAACTGCGACCGATTTAGATGGAAAGTTCACATTGACTGCACCATCGAGTAAATCAAAGTTGGTGGTTACATACGTGGGAATGAATCCCCACGAGTTTAATGCCACAACAAAACCGGTGACCATAAAGCTCGAAAGCTCGGCAACGCAGCTCAGCGAGGTGGTAGTAACCGGTATGCAGAAGGTCGACAAGCGATTGTTCACCGGAGCAACAACCAGTATTTCAGCCGAAAAGGCACGCCTCGACGGAGTTGCCGACATCAGCCGCTCGCTTGAAGGAAAAGCAGCCGGTGTGTCGGTGCAGAATGTGTCGGGAACCTTCGGAACAGCACCGAAGATTCGTGTGCGTGGTGCAACATCAATCTATGGAGCCTCGAAGCCTCTTTGGGTGGTTGACGGTGTGATTCTTGAAGATGCAGTGGAGATTTCGGCAGATGACCTTTCATCGGGTGATGCTGAGACACTTATCGCATCGGCAATTGCCGGACTTAACTCTGACGATATCGAGAGTTTCCAGATTCTTAAGGACGGTTCGGCAACCTCAATCTACGGTGCACGCGCAATGGCGGGTGTGATTGTGGTAACAACCAAGCAGGGTAAAGCCGGAAAGACAAGCATCAACTATACAGGTGAGTTCTCTTACCGCCTGAAGCCTAGCTACCGTGACTTCAACATCTGCAACTCGCAGGAGCAGATGGGTATCTACAAGGAGATGGAGCAGAAAGGTTGGCTGGAGTTTGCATCGCTTGCAAACAGCTCATCATCGGGTGTTTACGGAACAATGTACAAGCTGATTGACAGCTATCAGAACGGACAGTTCGGACTTGCCAACACGACACAAGCCAAGAACGCCTACTTGCGTCAGGCAGAGTTCCGCAACACCGACTGGTTTGACCTCCTTTTCAATGACAATATCACACAGAACCACTCGGTGAGCATCGCCGGCGGTACTGACAAAGGACGATTCTATACCTCACTCTCAATCATGAACGATGAGGGTTGGTATAAGCAGAGCGATGTGCAGCGTTACACATTCAACGCCAATGCAAGCTACGACCTATCGAAGACACTGCGTGTGAAGCTCTTGACGAGTGACTCATTCCGCAAGCAGTCGGCACCGGGTACGCTTAGCCAGGACGTAGACGTGGTATCGGGAGAAGTGAAGCGCGGTTTCGACATCAACCCCTATAGCTATGCGCTGAATACATCGCGTGTGACTGACCCGACAGCAACATTGACACGTAACTAAGCCGATTTAAATATCTTCAAGGAGCTTGACAACAACTACATCGAAATCGGTCTGACATAAATGAAGATCCAGGCAGCACTTAACTACCGCCCGATTACCGGACTGGAGTTCAACGTGATAGGATCATACCGCAACAGCCGCTCGACCCAGAACCACTATGTGAAGGACGAGTCGAACCAGGCAAAGGCATACCGTGCCGGTATTGACCCTGAGAATGCCATCATCAAGGCAAGCAACCCCTATCTTTACACTGACCCGGATGTGGAAAATGCACAGCCAATTTCGGTGTTGCCCAAGGGAGGTATCGTGTACCACAATGTGTTCACACTTACACAATATGACGTTCGTGCAACAGCACAATACAACAAGACATTCAACCGCATTCACATCACAAGCTTGATGGGAGGACTTGAGTTCGGCTCAATCGACCGTCACGCTGAGAACTATGAGGGTTGGGGTATTTGCTACGACAACGGTAATATTCCGTTCATCGACTGGCATCTTTTCAAACAGCAGAATGAGGAGAACCACAACTACTATAGCGACAGCTGGAGCTACCGTCGTAGCGAGGCAT
>CAMFSS010000388.1 GCA_945983195.1 uncultured Prevotellaceae bacterium
GCGGGTGCCGTCGGCCAGCCTCCAAGCGGCGGCGGCACGCTCGCGCTGCCTGAAGTTCGGGCGGTGCATATAGAATGTTGCGTCAGCAGGATTGTCGAGCGATGCGCTCTCAAGCAGCTTGTTGCGCTCCTCAAGTGTCACGAGTTTCCACTGCGCGTTGAGGTCGGTCGGGTCGAGGTTGCGGCACTCTGTGCCTACAGTTGTCTCATCGTTGTTGCCTCGGTCGGTATTTGCATACGGATTCCATGCCATGTGCACGTCGGGATAGTCGCCTTGTACGATGTTGTACACATTCTCCTTGCCCTCTACGGGTATGAATGCGAAGCCGTCAATCGGAGCGCAGTCCATATAGCCGCGATAGTTGAGGTAGTGGCTGTTTTCGCCGTTGTAAAGACCTGTCTCAATGAGATACTTCTTAAGTCCGGCACCGCTCTCGCCGCCATCCTCCAAGGTCACTTCAATACCCGGTATGCCAAGGGCTGCGTGTGCACCCCAGTCTGAACCGCCGCAGAGGAATTGCTTGCGACCTACATTGTAGAGGTAGAATTTACCAAGTGCAACAGGCTGTCCGGGGAATACGTCTTCGTGAGTGTCGGCTGCATAGATGCGGCGTGTGTAGCGCAAGATGGTGAGTGCTGTGTTGTAGTCATCACGGGTTGTTGCAGTGTTGAATTTCTCTACTGCCTCTGTTGTGCTGATTCCCAGTGCATCGGTAATTGCCTTTGTTTCATGGAAGTAGGCGATTGTGTCCTTAGCCGACTTGATTACGTCTATTGCAGCCTGCAAGCTGGCAATTGCCTCAAGCAGTGCGCTCGAGCTCTTTGCATTTTCGAGTTGCTCTTTGGCTGTGGCAATGGCTGCGCTGAATGTTGGTGTTGAGGGAAGTTGCTCTGCTGTTGCAATCAGCTCCTTCAGCTCGTTCTTGAGTGCTGTGAGATCCTCGGCAATAGCATCTGTGCTTACATACTGCAAGAAGAAACGCTTGTGGATAAGCCAGTCGCGATAATCAGCCTCGGGCTTTTCAATACCGATGGTGAGCGTTCCGTCCTCATTCACCGGTGCCTGAATGTATTCGTTGATGTATGCACCGTCAAACATTGCGCGTGCTGCATCGCCCATGCTGTTGGGAACCCATTTGCCAACGCTCTCTACATTGTAGCTGTAGCCGTCGGTCTGCTCGCTCTTTGCATCGGCAAAAATCGACATCACCTTGTTGCTGGCTGCTCCTGCAAAGTAGCTCACGCGCAAGTTCTCGTTGCCGTCAAGGTAACGCTGGGCAAGTTCCGGGCTTTCAATCTCGGTGTCGCGGTAGTAAGCCTGCACACTGAATGCGTATGTTCCCTTGGGAAGTCCTGTCAGGGTGATTGAGTGGCGCATGGTGATGTTGTGCCAGTACTCCTGCACGGGATAGCCGAATGAACCATCGAGTCCGTAGCCGCCACCGTAGTTGTTCACCACTGTGCGAGTCCACAGACGGTCGCGCATATCGTTGCGGCCAAAGTCGTTGTAGGGGATAAGCCATGTTGCGTCAACAGGGCCGTTGGCTGCGTCGGCAACCATCTTCGCCAATCGCTCCTCACGGCTCACAAGCTGCCATGTGAAGTCGGTTGGATTATCTGAGAGCTGTCCGTCGCTGGCTCCGATATAGATGTCGTTGGCAATCGCGCTGCGCTCGCCTGTCCCTTCGGGTGTGGCTTTTGCCATAATCTTGTAGGCGTTGGTTACGCCGTCCACTGTCACCGGCACGAAAATCCAGTCAGTAATGTCGCGGTCGGGCTGGTCAAGGAAGAAGCGGTCCTGGTCGGCACCGTTAAGACTGCCGTTGTTGGTGAAATTGCAGAAAATCTGGTAGCCCTCGAAGCCTTCCAATTTTTTCAACTGCACATCGAAGCCCACATCGTTCAGTGTGGCAAATGTTGTCCACTGGTTGAAGTCACTGCGGTTGCTCTGCAACCACTGTCCGGTTTCTACTTGATAAAGGTAGAACGTACCTTCACCGGCCTCGCTTCCTGCATAGGGCGATGTCACGGCTTGTGCCGACATCCCTGCCAAAAGCGCAATGGCATAGAGGAAATTTCTTTTCATAATAACTTTTTTGGTTATAAGATAAATGATTGTTAATATATAAAATTTGTTAGTTGGTCTCAATGGTTATGACATGGTCAAAACCACGTGTGCAAAATTAAGTAAACTGTTGCCACCTCCTTAAAGATTGCTGTTCAATATCTGCAAATTGCAAATCATTTCGGTTTCACAGCCTCTGTCTGTGAGCGCGTTGAACACTTTTATGCTTTTTTTGAACAGAAGTTTTTACTATTCTTTCATTTTATTGGATAATTTTGTTGCATGAAATTTTACCAACTAACCAAAATATTATTTACATGACAAATTTCAATCGTGTTTTATCATCTCTGACGCTCGCGGCTCTTTCGGCCGCGTCGCTGATGGCTCATAGCCCCGATGATTTTGTGCGTTATGTGCAGACCGGCCGGCGTCTGCCTTCTGTACCTCTTCTGACGTT
>CAMFSS010000389.1 GCA_945983195.1 uncultured Prevotellaceae bacterium
TCATAACGCTAATGACCGATTTGGGTTAAACTCATTTCTTTTTCTCGACAGAATTGCTTAAATTTGCAGAAAAGGCATGCAATGAGATTGCAGAGCCGAAACACAGCGAAGCCTCACTGCGGGAGGCGGTGCCTAAGTTGTACAATAATAATATGCAACAATGTGACGTGGCAATTTGCAAAAGAAAGCGAGCATTTTGCCATGCTGCTTGAAGGTTGAACGGAATCAATGTGAAATATAATATTTTTTACAGACTTGGCTGAGAAAAGGAAAATATTAGCTGTGATAAATCCCATTTCGGGCACATCGGACAAAGGAACAATGCCCGAAACGATAATGCGTTGCATCGACACCAGGCGATTTGATGTGTCGGTGCGCTTCACGCAGCACGCCTCACACGCCACCATTCTCACCGAGGAAGCCATCAGCGAGCACTACTACGGCGTGCTTGCCGTGGGTGGCGACGGCACCATCAATGAGGTGGCGGCCGCACTTCGCGACTCGGGCACTGCGCTCGGCATAGTGCCCTGCGGCTCGGGCAACGGGCTTGCACGCCATTTGGGCATACCGATGAATGCAGAGAAGGCACTTGAAATAATCAATCTCGACAATATTGAGGCACTGGACTACTGCACCGCCAATGACCGTCCATTCTTCTGCACATGCGGAGTGGGATTTGACGCGCATGTGAGCCAGAAGTTTGCCGAGGCAAAGAAGCGCGGTCCGCTGAGCTATATACAGAAGACACTCGCCGAATACCTGAAATACCGCTGCAAGACCTACAGCATAGAGATGCACGACCGTGTGGTTACGGAAAAGGCATTTGTGATAGCCTGCGGCAATGCGTCGCAATATGGCAACAATGCCTTTATCGCACCGCGAGCAAGCATGCACGACGGACTGATAGACGTGACTGTGATACACCCATTCACGCCGCTCGACACGGCATTGCTCGGGGTGCTGCTGTTCACGCGCCACATCGACCAGGACACCAATATAAATACATTCAGAACGTCGGAACTGACGATACACCGCCCCAAGCCCGATGTGATGCACATCGACGGCGAGCCAATCATGATGGATGCCGACATACACATAAAGTGCCACAAGGCAGGAATCAACATCTTTCTGCCTGAGGGCGACGGAGGGGAGAAAAAATCGCTGCTGAAGCCGATTGAGAATGGCTTTTGGGACTTTGTGAGCACCATAAGGGCAGAGCTAAACATATAGCCGACGGCAAGCGGCAGGCGAGTGCAGAAGAGTGAAAAACGGGATTTAACAATATTTATACATCAAATTCGGCCTTTTGGAGCTAAATTAGCTCAAAAACACATTTTTTTATTTGGTTAATTTTTGTATTTGCCGTAAATTCGTATCGAAACTAAAAGTTTCTTTTTTTACCATACAAATAACCTAAAATTACTCATAATGAGCTATTTAAAATTTGATAAGAGCCTGATGATAAATCTGGAGCAGTCGCTGCCTAAGGAGATGCTCCGCACCAATCAGTCGGGCGCATATCATTGTACGACAATCGTCGGGTGTAATACACGCAAACAGCACGGACTGCTTGTGATACCAATTCCCGAAATGGACGATGACAATCACGTATTGCTATCCTCGCTCGACGAGACTGTGATTCAGCATGGTGCCCCCTTCAATCTGGGGCTTCACAAGTACAATGATAACTGCTACAGCCCAAATGGGCACAAGTATATAAGAGAGTATGACTGCGAGACCGTGCCTCGCACCACCTATCGAGTGGGAGGAGTGATTCTGACGAAGGAGAAAATCTTCATTTCTCATGAGAATCGCATTCTTATCCGCTACACCCTCGTAGACGCGCACTCGCAGACTACGCTACAGTTCCGTCCGTTCCTGGCATTCCGCAATGCCAACGATCTGTGCATGGAGAATGGAGTGGCGAGCCGCGAATACCAGGAGGTGAAGAACGGAATTGCCACATGCATGTATGCCGGCTATCCGACACTCTACATGCAGTGCAGCCACAAGATGGAATTTGTGTTCCAGCCCAACTGGTACAAGGGCATAGAGTACATCAAGGACCAGGAGCGCGGCATTCCCTATCGAGAGGACCTTTACGTTCCGGGCTACTTCCAGCTCAACATCAAGAAGGGCGAGAGCATCATTTTCTCGGCCGGAATTTCGGAAGTGAGTCCTCGCAGCCTTGCGAAGATGTATGAGGCCGAAATCAAGACGCGCACACCGCGTACCAGCTTCTACAACTGCATGAAAAACTGCGCAAAGCAATTCTATGTGGAGCGCACCGAAGGAAAATACATACTTGCCGGATACCCGTGGTTCAAGATACGCGCCCGCGACGAGTTTATCGCGCTTCCGGGCACAACGCTGTCGGTGCATCACCGCGGCGACTTTGAGCAGATAATGGATACGGCACAGAAGGGACTCAACACATTCATCGCAGATGTGAAGACCGAAACTGGGGTGCAGGTTTTCGAGCTAACGGATGTTCGGCGTTGGCGTATA
>CAMFSS010000390.1 GCA_945983195.1 uncultured Prevotellaceae bacterium
TGTTTTTCTTTGTGTCTTAACTTGCGATGGTTTAGGATTGGCAGCATTGTTGGAGTGCCAAGCATTATCGGGATCTGTTGGGGCGGTGGATAGGCCGTCGATGGCTACGGCGAGGATGCCGAGACCTTTGGCGCGGTTAGCGGTGTTGTCGGGGTCGGCGGTGCCGAAATCGTCCCAATAGAGGTGGTCGCCCGATTTCCAACTGATTGCGTTGATGTTGTCGCTGTCACCATCGGCTTGGGCGGTGTAGGTTGACTTCTTTACGATGTTTTCAGGTGTTTTTCCTGTCCAGTCGCCTTCGACGTAGAGATTGATGGCGGTGTTCTCCTGCATGGCGTAGTGATCGGCGAGTGGAGCACGCGACTGAAGGGCAGTGGGGGAGCTTTGCACGCCAATGGAGAGGTTGATGGCATTGTCGGCATCGCCCACGGTGAATTTGTCGCCGTGGGTAACATCGTCGCTGCACGCTGCGAAAGCGAGTGTGGCGGTGAGGAGTATGATGGATTTAATTTGCTTTGTCATGTCGGTGGTGTTTATTCGATTTGGATTGGGGTGTCGGGTGTGGTGACTTCAATCCAGTTTGTTATTGTAGCCGTTATGTCCTTGATTCCGGTTTTGGATAGATAGAACGAATAAGTATAGATATGTCCGGGGAACCATCGAGTTATAGCTTCGTTCGTAATCTGGTCTTTTTGTGAGGCATCGACTGAAGAAGCCTCGATGGATGTGAGGTCGTTAACCTTGTAGACGTTTCCATCTGGGGTGGTTATTTCGATTCCAACATGCTCATTGACAGCAGAGCCACGCGAGAGAGCCTGAGGCACCACGTTGTAGAAATACTTATCGGTAACCTCATTGTCGGTGGTGAAATATGTCGATGGAACTTTGAAATTGTTGCTCGTTGTAGTGCCTGTTGTCTGCACTTGACCGTTACCAAGCAGCACCTTACCATTACTAAAGTAACGAACCAGTTTCACAGTTGCGGTGTTGTCGGATGCATCTTTGAGAACAACCTTGTCGCTGCCTGTGCCAGTCTTGAGAATTACATTGACTTGCGCCATCATGTGCATTTCGGTAATCTTGATGCGATCTTTGGTGGCACCGATAGCCCAATAAATGGAGGAAGCGTAACCTTTGTCAGTAGCATATTTCAAATTGGCCCCAATGAGGGTCGTAGTCATTTTCTGTCGTAGAATTTATGGTGAAGTAGTCGCCAAGAGTGGCATCAGTTGTGATTGAAGTGCCCTGATTCACTGTGCGGAAGTGGTAGAAATCCTTGTTGCTCTCAAAGAACCAATTGGTGGTGTAGTGGTCGATAGGATCAGTGCCTGTAGCCGGGGTGTTGTCGCTTTTTAGCGCAGTAAGGGTTGCGGGACCGTCATAGCCGGTGAGCCAATTGTAGTGCTTATCGGCTGGATCTTCGGTTTGTGGAGTGGAATAAGGGTCGTTACAGCGATAAAAGTCGAAATCGTTGCAAGCATTGCCGCTGGGGTCGGAGAGTGATAGCGTGATGTAGGCATTCGAGGGATTCTGCTCATCGGCAGTGACCTTCACCCAATCGACGATGTTAGCAGTGATGTTGTTGATACGCTGCTTGCTAACTTTGATGCGAAGTTCATAGTTCTTGCCCTGCTCCAATGTGATTTTAGAGCCGTCGGAAGTTACACCGCTCTTTCCTTCAAGAGCTTCATAGAGCGATTGCTCGGAGATACGATAGAAGTTGTCGTCGATGGTAAAGGTGATGATGTAATCAGTGCCGGTCTTAGAGATTTCGCGGCCAGGGAGCATATTTGCGACGAGATTATGGCTCTCATCGCTCTCATTGGTGGCAGCATCCATGTTTGTGATGTTGTCTTTCGTGATTGTTGTGGGTTCCCATTTGCCGGTGGTGACATCGAGAGTGCCACTGATGGGCATATTGCTGAGATTCACATTGCTGCCGTCGGTTGCTGAGAATGCGAATGGCTTGCCTTCAAAGCCTTCGCCGGCGATTAGCTTGACGGTGATTCGGGTGAGGGCGTGGCGGAAAATGAGGTGTCCGAGGTCGAATTTGCCGACTTCGGAGCTTCCATCTTTGGTGAATTGCATTATGCCGCCTGTGAGAGTGCCGACTTTTACTGTGCCGTCGGGGTTGCAGCCGGGGAAAGAGGGGTAGCTGCCAGTGCCGAAATTGTAGCGGTAGACACCGTTTTTGCCACCGGATTGAATATTGTTGCTGAAGCAAATGTCCTCATTGGCTACTTATCCTGACTGGTCGGTGGAAAGTTGCCACTTTATCGAATTTCGAGATGAACTAGTAGAGCTAGTTTCGGTAGACCAAGTTTCACCGGGGGTGGGGGTGTAATTGCCTAATTGGATTTCGTGGAGGATTCCTTCGTCGTTTTTGTCGGGTACGGCTACGGCGTAGACTGAAAGGTGGGAATCGCGACCGTCGGCATCGTCCCAATAGCGCATTTTGCCACTGCCGAAGGTGACAGTGGAGTAATCTTTGGTGCCCGTGGTCACTT